>UQYD01000029.1 GCA_900545305.1 uncultured Eubacterium sp. | reverse complement strand
AATTAACATCGGCCTCAAGGAGAGCCAATTTAACTTCACGCATGGCAGTTTTAACATCTTTTTCTGTCAACTTACCCTTACCACGAAGCTGTTTGAACACATCCTGAAGCTTATTTGATAAACTTTCAAAAGCCATAACCAACCTCCTAGTCTAATATCTGTGATACCAAACTTTTAATATCTTCTATTTTTTCATCATTTCCCAAAGCATCTAGCCTTTTCAAAACATCAGAAACCTTTTCTTTACGAACAAGGTATTTCTTTACAAGCTGTAATTTATCTTCATACTGCAAGAGCAACTTTTCAGTTCTTCTAATCATATCAAGAACAGCCTGACGGGTTATGTTGTGTTCAATGGCGACTTCATTAAGTGATAAATCATTAAGAAAATGCTGAGTAATAACAGCCTTTTGCTTTTCTGTCAGAAGTTCGCCGTAGAAATCGTACAGCAAAGTTATATAATAAATCTTATCCATACTTAATCTCCTGTGATGTAGTGTAAAGTAAAATTACTTACCCCTAACACCTCAACTATTTTACAACAAAACCACTTGCCTGTCAAGTATTTTTTCTTTACACCTAAAAAATTTTTTCTGTGTAATTTATAGCCTCTTGAAACCCAGTAAAACTCACCATCTCAGCAATATCATTTCTATAATAAAGAGAGCCAAAAGCTTTTTTTAATGAATTTAACGGAATTTTTTTTACTATTTTTCCAAAGAGAGGAGAAAATTTTATTTCTTTATTGTTAGCACTACAAATAAATTTTGCCATAGTGTCCGTAGATTCCCTTTGGCTATCCATAGGCATAAATACTCCCTCTTTATTTTCTGAAATAATATTCCAGACAAAATAAGCAAGGTTTTCTACATATATAAAACTTCTCTCATTCTCCACCAAAGGAAAAACAGGCAATTTCAAAGCCAACAATCTTAACTTTTTATAATTTCCCGGGCAACTTCTTCCATATACCATAGGTGGACGAATAATAGAAACTTTAAAATTTTCATCAGCTATTTTTTCCAATGCCTTTTCAGCTTTTAGCTTACTTTCGCCGTAAAGTGTCTTTGGTTGTAAAGGTGTTTTGCCATTTATTTCTCCCTGACTTTTGCCATAAACAGCCATTGTACTCATAAACACAAACTGTTTGACACCTTTTTTCTTCGCCTTTTCTGCAATATCAACAGTAAGTTCATAATTGACTTTATCATAAAGAGTAGCAAACTTAGCCTCCTTTTTATGAACAATAGCTGCACAATGAACAACTGTATCTACACCTGTAAACTCATCTTCACTTATGCCATTTCTGACAGAAACATATTTTACTTCCATATTTTTATATAGAAGAAAGTTGCCTATATTTTTGCCAACATAACTATTCTCACCTGTTATTAGAACTTTCATTTCTACCCTCTCTTACACCTTTGGAAGTAAATACTGAAACAACAGTCATAAGTATAATTTTAATATCGAATATAATACTCATCTTCTTTATGTATTCCCCATCAAAACCGGCTTTAACATCAATAGGGAGTTCATCTCTGCCATTAACCTGTGCCCAACCGGTAAGTCCTGGGCGAACAGAATTAGAACCATTTTCATCTCTAAGGGCAATTAAGTCAAATTGATTCCACAATGCAGGACGTGGACCTACAATAGACATATCTCCTTTAAGAATATTAAAAAGCTGTGGCAATTCGTCAAGGGAAGTTTTTCTAAGAAAGCCACCTATTTTAGTAATGTAGCTTTCCGGATTATCCAATAAATGAGTTGGTACATCTTTTGGTGTACTTACTTTCATTGTTCTAAATTTATAAATATAAAATTCCTTTTTATTTTTTCCTATTCTCTTTTGCTTAAAAAGAATATTTCCCTTATCTTCAACTACTATAGCAACAGCTATTATAATAAGCAACCAGCTAAAAACTATTATAGCCACAAGACTAAGGACAATATCAAAAAATCTTTTTAAAAATCCGTACATTATAAATCCTTTCCATTATAATTAGGTACAATCTTCTTTATTTCTAATTTAACAGCATGGGCATCTTTTTCACAAGAATTTTTCAATTCCTGAAGATTATGTTCAAAGTTTTCATAATCCATTTCTATAGGTTTTGTAACAAAAATCTTATCGTGGTAAACCAACTGCATTTGGTCTTTTTCTTCGTCCATAATAAGTTCTTCGTACAATTTTTCACCTGCTCTAAGTCCGGTATATACAATCTGAATATCCTTATCAGGAATATAGCCTGATAACTTTATAAGATTTCTGGCAAGTTCATCTATCTTAACTTGCTCGCCCATATTTAATACAAATATTCTACCACTTTCACCTAATGCAGCAGCCTGTAACACAAGTCTACTGGCCTCCGGTATAGTCATAAAAAATCTTGTAATATCCTTATGAGTTACTGTAACCGGTCCACCCTCTTTTATCTGTCTTTGGAAAAGAGGTATTACACTACCATTACTTCCTAGTACATTGCCAAAACGCACAGCCACAAACTTAGTTTTGCTTTTGTTTGCAAATTCCTGTATTATAAGCTCTGTAATTCTCTTTGTAGCACCCATAACATTTGTAGGATTTACAGCCTTATCTGTAGACAAAAGTACAAATCTGTCACAGCCATACTTGTCAGCACATTTAGCTACGTTGTAAGTACCAAAAACATTATTTTTAACAGCCTCAGCCGGCACAATTTCCATTAAAGGAACGTGCTTATGGGCAGCAGCATGGAAAACTACCTGTGGCTTATATTCCTTAAAAACATTTTCCACACACTTAATATCTCTTATAGTACCTACTCTTACAATAGCATTTAATTTATCTCCATACTTATTTTTCAATTCACTAAAAAGCTCATAGGCATTGTTTTCGTAAATATCGAAAATAACCAATAACTTAGGATTAAACTTTGCAATCTGGCGACACAACTCTGAACCTATTGAGCCACCACCACCAGTTACAAGAACAGTTTTATCTGTTATATATTTTGCAATACTTTCAACATCAATTTGAACTTCATCTCTGAAAAGCAAGTCTGTTATATTCAAATCTCTTAAAGAATTATATTCTCCGTCTGAAATATCACTTATTGCTGGTATCATCTTTAACGCACAATTTGTTTCAGTACATTTTTTTATAATTCTGTTAGTCTGAACACTGTTTGCTGACGGTATAGCTATTATTATTTCATCAATTTCGTACTCCTTTGCAAGACGAGGAATACTATCACAATTATATGTTACTCTGACACCCATAATGTTTGAATTATTTTTTCTAAAATCGTCATCAACTACAATTATGGCTGTTTTATTTTCATAGCCCTTACCACTGTTAGCAATACTTTTAACTACGTTATAGCCGGCATCACCGGCACCTACAACTAAAACTCTCTTAGTACCGGTCTTTTTTGAAATAATATTTCCCAAATTGATAAAAAACTTTTTAATAAGTCTATAACCTGAACGTGAGAAAACAAAAAGTACAACGTCAATTATCCAAGCTACCAAAAGCATACGTCTAGGTAGCATAAAATCAACATTTTTACTTATGAAAAACATATCTATATAATAAAGCAACACAAATATAATTGTATCTGCTATTACTATTTTATAGACATCATCAATAGAAGCATATTTCCATATGTTAGAATAAAATTTAAAAATACCATATACAATTACACAAATAGGAGTAACCCAAATAACGGCATAGCTATACCAAAGCCAAGCCTCCGGATTAATAACAACACTTTTTCCTCCTGGCAAACCTGGAATTGTACCACCGTACCAAAGTGTTATTCCCAGTATAATTGAAAAATTAATAAGTATAATATCCATAAAGACATAAAGCAAAGTTTTACCTTGCTGTGCCTTTGAAATTGCATTTAATTTAGACATTCTAAACATTCCAATCAATAATCATTAAAATATATTCTATATTATCATATTTCCCCTAAAATAGCAAATAGAGATGAAAATCTAAACAAAATCTTCATCTCTATTTTTCGCAATTATTTAATTTTTTCTTCCTGTTTTTCAATGCCAATCATATTGACACCAAAACCTGCACCAAGCATTATCCAAAATACCGGAGCAACAGAAACAACACTATCTGTTGTAAGCCCTGTAATCATATATGCTATACAACCAGCCATCAAACCATATCTTACAGCCTGTAAATACTTGTTGTTATCTGTAAAAATTCTTTTTATTGTCTGTGCAACGTAAAGAACAAAAAGTGCAATCATAACTAAAAGAGCAATGCAACCGTCATTTATACCTGTCTGTAAAAACATATTATGAGGTTTGTCAATAATAACGTAAGGGTCGCCTAAAAATTCAAGTTTGCTCTTTATATCCTGCTGTGGAAATTCCAAAACAAAATTATCAGCACCGGCACCTAAAATAATATTTTTCTTTAAAAGAGGAATACTTCTTGAATAAATGTAACCTCTGTTTGAACCAAGTCTTTCAACGCCCTTGAAGCCAAAACTTTCAACAGGCACATTTAAGTCAACCGGTGTACCAAATCTATCAACCATTGATAACTTGCCATCTACTTCACTGAACATAAAGTATGTTTCAGTTCCCTCTGGGTCAACACCAATCAATGTTGCATTGTTGCCGTAAATCATCATTTTCCAAGTCATACCTGACTCATTAAATGTATATGTTTTACCGTCCTTCTGACTTTCCATTGGTTCAATAGATACTGGAGTAAGAACGTTTCCGTTGTGCATAAGCTGTGTTCCAGCCTCTGCATAGTCAATAGTATAATTACCGTCCTTTGTTATAACAGTTGCTGTCTCTCCGTCAACATTAACATCTTCATAGAAACTTGCTGAACCACCTAAACTCTGTCCGTCTTTAAGTGCTTCTGTTATAATATTTATTTTAGCAACGATTTTATTATTTGTATTGAAGAAAACTATCATAGCAACAACAGCTACAACAATAGCAACAATACAAGCAATTATAGCCTTTGGACTTTTAACCTTGAATACATAATAGCAGATTGCAACAACAGCAGAAATTCCTACACCTGCAACAGTACCAATAAAACCACCGGCACCGTTTGTACCAACAAGTGCTACAAGAAGTATTATTGCAAGAACTATAAGAGGAATTTTCACTTTATTTTTAAGTGGCATAAACACAGCCATAATACCAACTGCACAAAACATCATTGCAAAGAACATACTTGCACAGTTTGGATTATAAAGTGTTGCAAAAACTGAGTCGAAACGTATATTAAGGCTCTGTCCCTTATAGTAAGAACCCATAATAAACTTTGCAAAAGCCTGAGAATTAAATATATTAGCTCCGAAGAACTGACCAAAGCCTATTAAACCTACCAATGCACCGGAAATCATAATTCCAGTCAATATCCAGCTAAAACGCTTTATATTTGAGCTAAAAGCCATTGCTACAATAAAAAATACTATGTAGCACAGCCATACAAAAGCACCTTCATATCTTTCAGAAACACCTTTAAAAGCAACTGTTTTGGCTGGAGAAAAAAGTGAAGACAACAATATTAAAAGACCCATTACACCAACAAGAATAACCGGTATAGCCTTAAAATTCACAGTAAAGCCGTCCTGACCTAAAATCTGAAAAGCCATTGCCAATGCAATAACAACTCCAAAAATAATTATAAACACCGACTTGTAATAGCTAAAAACATCAGTAACACTAGAAGATGAACGAACAACATTATATTCATCTCCACTTACTGGAATAACAGCTACTTTACAAATAAGTGGAATAAGTGCCATAACTAAAATCAGTAAAACACCCATAAACTTTTCAGAGCCATTCATTTTATATTCCTGATTCAAAATATCCACTCTCCTTACATATTACTAAGTTTATATGACAATGTCATAAGAGAATCTGTTAAATGAACATTTTCTACAACAACACTTTTTGGAGTGTGTAAATCAACATGAGAGAAATTCCAAATTCCCTTTACACCATTTGCTACAAGCAAGTTTGAAATTTGTAACGCATTTTCTCTAGGAAGTGATAGAACAGCAATATCAACTTGATTTACTTTTAAATAAGCATCTATAAGTTCTACATCTTTAATTTCTATACCATGAACCACTTTACCAATAAGATTAGGGTCTTTATCAAATATAGCTACGAAATTAAAGCCACGCCTTTTAAAGTTATCATAGTTAGCTAAAGCCTGTCCTAAATTACCACCACCAACTATTATTAAGTTGTATACTCGGTCTAATCCCAATATTTTTCTTATTTCATCGTACAGCATTTCTACATTATATCCATAGCCTTGCTGACCAAAGCACCCAAATTTATTTAAATCCTGTCTAATCTGTGATGCTGTAACATTCATTTTTTTACTTAAATCCCCTGACGAAATTCTTGTAATTCCATTGTCAAGTAAATCGCCTAAATATCTATAATATCGAGGTAATCTTTTTATTACCGCAATAGAAATTGTTTTTTCTTCCATATATATCACCCAAGGTAGAGTATAACACCTTTGTAGTATTTCTGTCAATGTTTTTAAACCCTTTATAAAGCTAAATTTGTAATTAAATTTATTTAACACCCC
The DNA here is from genome assembly GCA_900545305.1 of uncultured Eubacterium sp. Taxonomy (GTDB): domain Bacteria; phylum Bacillota; class Clostridia; order Lachnospirales; family CAG-274; genus CAG-274. The sequence goes on along the minus strand of UQYD01000029.1, from coordinate 16,947 downwards.
TTTTAATTTGTGTTTTTTTCTGTTACAATAAATATAGTATAATATAAATCCCATAAGGAGGGAATATTATGATTTTAGCTCTAAATAACATAAGCAAATCTTTTGGCACTGATGTAATACTAAAAAATGTGTCATTTAATATAGAAGAAAAAGACAAAGTTGCCATTGTTGGTGTAAACGGTGCCGGTAAATCTACACTTTTTAAAATTATAACCGGTGAATTAAGTCACGATGACGGTGAAGTAATTTGCCCTAAAACTACAACAATAGGCTATTTTTCTCAGACTCTTGAAGTAGACTCTAGTAAGACTATATACGGTGAACTCTTAACTGTTTTTGAACCTATTATGGCACTTGAGCAGGAAATGAGAGATATTGAAGTAAAAATGGCTAGTTCATCAGGTACTGCCCTTGATGACCTTATGAAAAAATATTCTGACCTTTCCCATCAATTAGAGGAGAAAAACGGTTATGAATACGAAAGCCGTATTCGTGGTGTAATAAAAGGTCTTGGTTTCACTACTGATGAAAGTAGTCAAAACATAGGAGAACTTTCCGGTGGTCAGAAAACAAGAGTAGCCTTAGGTAAGTTGCTTTTAAGTGCTCCCGACTTACTTCTTTTAGACGAACCTACAAACCACCTTGATATTAATTCTATTAGCTGGCTTGAAGATTATTTAAAATCCTATAACGGTGCCGTTATGATTATATCTCACGATAGATATTTCCTCGATAAAGTCGCATCAAAGGTAATAGAAGTAGAAAATCACAAAGCTAAGGTGTACTACGGTAACTATACATATTACTACAATAAGAAAATTGTTGACAGAGAAATTGCTCAAAAGCAGTATGAAAATCAACAAAGAGAAATTAAGCATCAGGAAGAAGTTATTAAAAAATTAAGAGAGTTTAATAGAGAAAAGTCTATTAAAAGAGCTGAAAGCCGAGAAAAACAGCTCAATAAAATTGATAGACTTGACGTTCCTGAATCTCTCCCTGATAAAATGCACTTTACAATAACTCCTGATAAAGAAAGTGGAAATGATGTTCTTTCTGTAGAAAACGTAGCTATGGACTTTAATTATCAGAATATCTTTTCTGACATTTCTTTCGAAGTTAAGAAAGGTGATAAAATTGCTCTTATAGGACCTAACGGCGTAGGCAAAACTACACTTTTAAGAATTATACTGGGCAGACTTACTCCTACATTTGGTAAAATAAAATTGGGAGCTAATGTTGAAGTTGGCTATTACGACCAGGAACAATCTGACTTACACGTTGAAAAAACTATATTTGAAGAAATTTCAGACACATATCCAACTCTTACAAATACTAAAATCAGAAATGTTCTTGCTGCTTTTGTATTTACCGGTGATGACGTCTTCAAAAAGATTTCTACATTAAGTGGTGGCGAAAAAGGTAGAGTTGCATTGGCTAAGATTATGCTTTCAAATGCTAACTTCCTTATCCTTGACGAACCTACAAACCACCTTGATTTAGACTCTAAGCAGATTTTGGAAAATGTAATAAACAACTACGAAGGTACTGTTCTCTACATATCTCACGATAGATATTTTATTAATTCTACAGCAAAAACTGTCCTTGCTATGGAGAAAAATGGCATAACTAAGTATCTTGGTAACTACGATTTCTATTTAGAAAAAACTAAAATAGAAGAAGCTGAAACAGAAACCGTTCAGACTGTTAAAGATACAAAGATAGATTGGCAAAAACAAAAAGAAGAACAGGCTTTAAAACGCAAAAAGGAAAATCAGCTTGCAAAACTTGAAGAAAGAATTGAAGAAATAGAAGAAAAAATAAAAGAGCTTTCAGATATGCTTGAAATAGAAGAAGTTTATACTGACGCTCATCGTTCAAGAGAAATTTTCGAAGAAAAGGAAAAACTTGAAGAAGACTTAATGGACGTATACGAAGAATATGAAGAATTAAGCTAAAAACTAAGCCTACTAACTTTCAAATTTAAGTTAGTAGGCTATTATTATTGTCGCACAAAAAGTGGCTGTCAACTTTAAATTGACAACCACTTTTTTATATTAATCTTCATCATCTTTTGGCTGAATAGCATCATAGCCAGTTTCTTTAGTTCTAATTCTCATAGCTGATTTTAAATCATAAGAGAAAATCTTACCATCGCCAGGGTGTCCTGTGTAAGCAGCCTTTTGTATTGCAGATATAGTTTTTTCTTCCCATTCCTCATCTGAAACTACAATCTCAAACTTAATCTTAGGGAGCATATTAATATCTACTTCGTGACCTCTGACATACTCTACATAACCTCTCTGAGTACCACAGCCCATTACCTGATAAACTGTAATACCATTAATTTTTATATTCTGTAAAGCCTGTTTTACATCTTCAAACTTATCTTCTCTTACAATAGCTTCAATTTTAATCATAACAGTACCTCCCCTTATCAATCAAAACCATTAAATGATGGATATGCAGTTTCACTATGTTCTGACTTATCAAGACCAATAAGTTCATCTTTCTTGCTAACTCTAATTGGTGTAATTAACTTTGTAATATAAAGACAAATAAGTGTACCAACGATGGCTACAACAATAGTAACTACAATACTTATTACCTGAGCAACAAAGAGTTTTGTATCGCCAAAGCAAAGGCCGTTCCATTTAGCTACATCATTAATAGAAGAAAGACCAAATATACCTGTAGCAATACCACCCCACATACCACCTACACCATGGCATCCGAAAGCATCAAGGGCATCATCATATCCAAACTTTTTCTTTACAACAGCAATCATAAAATAACAGATTGGAGAAACAATAATACCAATAATTACAGCTGACCAAATAGGTACAAATCCTGCACCAGGAGTAATAGCAACCAAGCCGGCAACTAAACCAGTAGCTGCACCTACAAGAGATGGCTTACCACTCTGCATTACTTCAATAAACATCCAAGAAACCATTGCTGCACCACAAGATGTAGCTGTTGTCATAAATGCGTGAGCTGCAAGACCATTAGCACTTAAAGCACTACCTGCATTAAATCCAAACCAACCGAAAACAAGTATACTAGCACCTAAAGCTACCATTGGAATATTGTGTATTCTATATGACTGAGATTCGTAACCCTGTCTTTTACCAAGAGCTATACAAAGTACCAAAGCACTGATACCAGAACTAATATGTACTACATTACCACCGGCAAAGTCAACTGAATGAAGAAGACCGTCACCTAAAAGTCCACCCTGACCCCATACCATATGAGCCATTGGATAATAAACAATAAATGACCATAAAATCATAAATACAAACGAAGCCTTAAACTTCATTCTGCCTGCTGTTGCACCAGTAATAAGTGCCGGTGTAATGATTGCAAACATCATCTGGAAAGCTGCAAAAGCTAAATTAGGAATACTGTCAGCATAAGGTCCAGCCTCCATACCAACACCTTTCATACCAATCCAATCTAAGTTACCAATAACGCCACCAATATTGCCACTAAATGAAAGTGAATAGCCAACTAAAACCCAAAGTACAATAGATACCCCAACTAAAAATAGTGATGATAACATTGTGTTTACAACATTTTTCCTTCTACCAAGACCACCGTAGAAAAGTGCAAGCCCAGGTGTCATAAAGAACACAAAAGCGGCACAAATAAGTACAAATCCAGTATCTCCGCTGTTTACCATAATAGACTCCTCCTAAATAATCCTCTGTTTTATTTTTTTGTTCACAATGCCGGCTTATGCAAACAACGAAAAAAAGACGCTTGCTCCCCTGAGCAAACGTCTTTGTTTATGAGAGGATTGTACCACAGCACAAAACTTTTGTCAATAGCTAATTTATAAATTTGTACTAAATTGTAAAATACATGTATTTTGCCATATTACTTGTTTTTCTTCTTATGAACTTGTCTTATTGTTTTGCCCTTACGACTAGACTTTCCATTACCATTTGACTTAGGATTTGATTTATTATTTCCTTTGCCCTTATAGGCTGGCTTTTTATCGTCCTTTTTATGAACTTTTGGCACATATGGTCTGATAAGACATTCTTTATCAAAACCTATCAAGTCTTCTCTGCCTGCCTTTTTGAGAGCCTCCTCTACAAGTCTATAATTCTTAGGATTTCTATACTGTATTAATGCTCTCTGCATAGCCTTTTCGTGAGGTGTCTTAGGAACATAAACCTCTTTCATAGTTCTTGGGTCAAGTCCTGTATAAAACATACAGGTTGAAAGTGTTCCCGGTGTAGGATAGAAGTCCTGTACCTGTTCTGGCATATATCCTAAATCTCTTAAATATTCAGCAAGTTCAATAGCAGCATCTAAGTCACTGCCTGGGTGTGAACTCATTAAATAAGGCACAAGATACTGTTCCTTGCCAATTTTTCTATTTATATCATAGAATTTCTTTGTAAATCTGTCATAAACCTGTCTTGACGGTTTACCCATTTTTTCAAGAACCCTAGGTGCAACGTGTTCAGGTGCAACCTTTAACTGACCACTAACGTGATATTGACAAAGTTCCTTGAAAAACGTTTCATCTTTGTCATAAATAAGGTAGTCATATCTTATACCGGAACGAACGAATACCTTTTTAACCTTTGGTAAATCTCGCAATTCTCTTAAAAGTTTAACATAATCTCTATGGTCTACCTTTAAATTCTTACAGGCATCAGGGAAAAGACATTGTCTATTTTTACAAGCACCTTTTGTAAGCTGTTTGTCACAAGCCGGCTGTCTAAAGTTAGCAGTTGGACCACCTACATCGTGAATATATCCCTTAAAATCAGGCTCCCATATTATTTTTTTAGCCTCATTTATAATAGATTTATGACTTCTAGCCTGTATAACTCGACCTTGGTGGAAAGCTAAAGCACAGAAATTACAACTACCAAAACAGCCTCTATTGCTTATAATACTAAACTTTACTTCTTCAATAGCCGGAATACCACCCTTTTCTTCATACATAGGGTGATAATTTCTCATATAATTAAGACCATAAGCATTGTCAAATTCAGACTGAGAAAGTGGCATAGAAGGCTTATTCTGAATAACATAGCAATCATTGTAAGGCTCTACAAGTATTTTAGCTGTTACAGCATCAGTGTTTTCATACTGGCTCATAAAGCTCCTACAATAAGCCTCTTTATCTGTAGAACTTTCCTTAAATGAAGGAAGCATTACATAGTCTTCATACAAATTATCAAGAGTTTTAGACTTGTAAACTGTACCCCTTACAAATGTTAAATCGTGAACATCAATACCACTGTCTAAAGCCTCTGCAAGCTCTATAATTTGGTGTTCACCCATACCGTACATAAGAATATCAGCCTGTGAATCCAATAAAATAGAACGTCTTACTTTATTATCCCAATAATCATAGTGTGACAATCTTCTAAGACTTGCCTCAATACCACCAATCATAATAGGTACTTGTCCATAGGCCTCTCTGATTTTTTGGCAATAAACTATTGTTGCTCTGTCCGGTCTATGACCCATTTCTCCACCCGGAGAATACAAATCTCTAGCTCTAGGCTTTTTTGCAACAGAATAGTGATTTACCATAGAATCAATATTTCCACCATTTACAAGGAAAGAAAGTCTAGGCTTTCTAAATCTCTTAAAATCTTCTGTAGTTTTCCAATTTGGCTGAGCAATAATACCAACCTTAAAACCTTTACTTTCCAGCACACGACTTATAATAGCTGTACCAAAAGATGGGTGGTCAATATAAGCATCAGCTGTAACTATTACAAAATCAAGCTGTTCCCAACCTCTTGCTTTTGCCTCGTCCATATTTACCGGTAAAAAGTCCATTTTAAAACCTCATTACTTTCTATAAAACTATATGTTCATCCAACTTGGTAGATATTTGTTTTTAAGTCTACCCTTTGTAACCTTACCCCAACCTAAAGGATAACCATTGACACATACAAGACACCAACCGTCATTACAATCTACAGCGAAACTTTCTCCACGCATATATCTCTTAAGATTTTCGTCTTCTAAACTAAAATCAATACTTATCTTGGCATCTTCTTTTTTAAGTGTCATAGCAAAGGCCTGACTTGGTTCAAATCTATTTTTCTTTAATTCGCCAATATAAAGACCACTTCTCATTACCCTAAGTCCTCTCAAATCTACGCAATAAGGCACAGATAAAAGACTACTGCCGTGGATAATAAGATTGTCTTTCGGTGGACAATTAAGAGAATTTTTAACAAATTCATAGTAATCAACTAAAGATTTTTCACTTGCTGTTTTATCCTTGGCATATACCGGTTCTGATGGTTCGCCCTTTTTTCTCAAAAGACATAAGAAATGACCTTCACCCTTCACTTTATAAGGCATAAGTCTGCCTGATTTTTTAAGATATTCTTCGCCATTTTCTACCCATTGTGGTTTACCGTCAATAAAACCTGTAGACTTATCGTAATCTATAATTTCAAAATCCTTGCCTGTAGTATTTAAAAATTCCTGCATCATACCCTCGTCTTCTTCCGGAGCAAAGGTACAAGTAGAATAAGCTATAATACCACCGTCACAAAGCATATCTGCTGCATACTTTAAAATTTCTCTCTGAAGACCACAGCACATTTCTGTTTTGTGAGTTTCCCAACTCTTAACAGCTGAATCGTCTTTTCTAAACATACCCTCTCCACTACAAGGGGCATCAACAATAATTTTATTAAAAAACTTAGGGAATTTTTTAGCTAAATTTTCCGGCATTTCATTTGTAATAACACAATTAGGAACGCCACTAACTTCAATATTTTTCAAAAGTGCCTTACATCTGCTGGCACTAATATCGTTACTTACAATAACCCCCTGACCCTTTAACTTAGCTGCAACCTGTGTACTTTTGCCACCTGGCGCTGCACACAAGTCCAAAACTCTGTCCCCAGGCTCAACATTAAGCATAGCACCTGTAGACATAGCTGATGGTTCTTGTATATAGTAAAGTCCGGCATTGTAATAAGGGTGTTTTGCAGGACGAACATTTTCGCCGTCATAGTAAAAACCCTCTTTACACCATGGCACTTGTTCCAATTTCCAATCAACCATTGAAGTCAATTCATCTGGTGTAACCTTAAGTGTATTAGCTCTCAAGCCATAATATCGTGGCTGAGAAAAACTCTCTATATAGCTGTCATATTCATTCCCTAACAGCTTTTTCATTTTTTCTGTATATTCCTTTGGTAAATTCATATTTCAACCTCTCAATCCTATTCTATTTATTTTAACATTATATTGTCTTAATATCAATTGAAAAAATAGTTTTTATCAGTTATAATTACATTAATGAATTTATGGAGGAAAAATATGAGCAAAGAATTATGGAAAGCTGGAAATATGCTTTATCCTGTACCCGTTGTTATGGTCAGCTGTGGCACAATGGAAGAAAGCAATATTATTACTGTAGCTTGGACCGGCACAATAAATACAAATCCACCTATGACCTATGTTTCTGTCAGACCGGAAAGACATTCCTACAATATGATTAAGGAAACCGGAGAATTTGTAATCAACGTAACAACAGAAGCCCTTGCCTATGCTACAGACTGGTGTGGAGTAAGAAGTGGCAGTAAGTATGACAAATTTAAAGAAATGAAATTGACAAAAGAGGAATGTCCTCTTGTAAGCTGTCCTGCCATTGCCGAAAGCCCTATGAATATTATGTGCAAAGTAAAGGAAATCGTACACCTTGGCAGTCACGATATGTTTGTTGCAGAAGTAGTCGGCACTTTAGCTGATGAAGAATATATGGACGAAAAAGGTAAGTTTATATATTCTGATACAAAGCCAATTTGCTATTCTCATGGAGAATACTATGGCTTAGGCAAAAAACTAGGAAAGTTTGGCTACAGTGTAGAAAAAAAGAAAACAAAAGCTAAAAGAGCAAAAAGAAAAAATTAATAACTTGACAAAATTTTTAGGCTGTGTTATTATAACTTACATCAAATGCTATATACTGGTAACACTGTGATAAGGAGCAGTAAGTTATGTTAAGTTTTTCAGAGAGCTGTCGGCTGGTGTAAGGCAGTATTCTTTCTTAACCGAACTCGCCTTTGAGTGGTTCAGCTGAACTTTAAGTAGGTTGAAACGGAAAGTCCACCGATATAGGGACAGGGTATCAGCTTTTGAGCTTGTACCTGAATGAGAGCCTTGCTTGCAAGGAATTAGAGTGGTACCACGAGGTTTATGCCTTCGTCTCTTAGTAGACGAAGGCTTTTTTTGATATTATCGGCATTTTACCGATAGACTTTTGACACATAAACAATACATATTTTTAAATTTTTGAGAGGAGAAAAGAAAAATGAATTTTAAGCGTTACAGACAGTTCCCACCAGTTAATTTACCTAACAGACAGTGGCCTAACAAGGTTATTGAAAAAGCACCTATTTGGTGTAGTGTTGACCTTAGAGATGGTAATCAGGCACTTGAAAAGCCAATGAACCTTGACCAGAAGATTAAGTTCTTCCAGTACCTTGTTAAAATCGGCTTTAAGGAAATCGAAGTTGGTTTCCCAGCTGCAAGTGAAACAGAATACTTATTCTGCCGTACTTTGATTGAACAGAACTTAATTCCTGACGATGTTACTATTCAGGTATTAACTCAGAGCCGTGAACACATTATCAGAAAGACTTTCGAGGCTTTAAAGGGTGTTAATAAGGCTGTAGTTCACCTTTACAACTCTACTTCTACTTTACAGAGAGATGTAGTTTTCAACAAGTCTAAGGAAGAAATCATTGACTTAGCCGTATTTGGTGCAAAACTTGTTGACGAACTTGCTGAAGAATACGGCAAGGAACACTTTATGTTTGAATACTCTCCAGAAAGTTTCTCAGGCACAGAACTTGACTATGCTGTAGAAATCAGTGACGCAGTATTTAACGTATGGAAGCCTACTCCAGACAAGAAGGTAATTCTTAACTTACCTAACACAGTTGAAATGTCAACTCCTAACGTATATGCTGACCAGGTTGAATACGTAGCTACACATCTTCAGAACAGAGAAAACGTAATCATCAGTCTTCATGCTCACAATGATAGAGGTTGTGGTGTTGCAGCATCTGAACTTGGCCTTTTAGCTGGTGCTGACAGAATTGAAGGTACACTTTTTGGTAATGGTGAAAGAACAGGTAATGCCGATATTATGGTAATGGCACTTAATATGTTCTCTCAGGGTATTGACCCTAAACTTGACTTCTCTCAGATTAATGAAGCTATTGAAATTTATGAATCTTCAACAGGTATGGACGTTCACCCAAGACATCCTTATGCCGGTGATTTAGTATACACTGCATTCTCTGGTTCTCATCAGGATGCTATTAAGAAAGGTATGGCTAAGATGGCTGAACATCCAGACCGTTGGGAAGTTCCTTACTTACCTATTGACCCTATTGACGTAGGTAGAAACTACGACCCTATTATCAGAATTAACAGTCAGTCTGGTAAGGGTGGTGTAGCTTATATCCTTGAAAATAACTATGGCTTAATTCTTCCAAAGAGTATGCAACAGAACTTCGGTGCTATTGTTACTGAAGACTCTGTTGAACTTGATAAGGAATTACAGCCGGAAGAAATCAGAGATTTATTCTTCGATACTTATTATGTAAAAGAACCACTTTCAGTTAATTACTATACAGAAGAAGAATCTGGCGACGACAGTGTTCAGATTAAGTGCGATTTAACATACAACGGCAAGTCTGTTGTTATTACTGGTAATGGTAATGGTATCATTGATGCCTTCTGTAAGTCATTAATGGAAGAATTTGATATTCACTTTAATATTGTAAACTATAGTGAACATTCAATGTCTTTCGGTAACCAGTCAAAGGCTATTACATATATTCAGATTTATGATGCAGACCAGAATTCTTACTTCGGTATTGGCACAAGCTCAAACATCGCTAAGAGTTCATTAAGAGCTATTGCAAGTGCTGTAAACAAGATGATGACAAAGTAATTATTGCTTGACTGTAGCAGTAGAGGTACGGCTTTCACACCGTACCTCTATTTTTTTCTTCCTCTATTTCATTTTGTAACTGTTCTACTACTTTTTTGGCATCACCTATACAGGCTGAACAGAGAACACCAAGACGCATTGATTTAACTAAATCGTCATAGCCCTTTGCTCCATCCAATAAAGCCTGTTTTATTTTATCTACAGTAATATCATAACATTCGCAGACCATTCTATTCTTCAATGCTTTCAACTCCTATTAATTTTTCTGCCTCACTTTGTTCCAATGTTGACACTTCTTTAAGTTTCCTATTTATTGCTCTTGTTCTAACACCTACAAGAGTATCAAGTTCCTTATTGGCACTTTCAAGTCTACTCTTTGTCTTTTCAAGAACTTTCTCAAAGTTATCAAATTCTGTTTTAACAGCTGAAAGAACATTCCATACTTCACTGCTTCGCTTTTGTATAGCAAGGGTTTTAAAGCCCATTTGCAAGCTATTTAAAAGTGCAGCCATTGTACTAGGTCCTGCTATATTTACCTTATATTCTCTCTGTAATTTTTCTACCATACCTCTATTTACAACCTCAGAATAAAGTCCCTCAAATGGTAAAAACATAATCGCAAATTCAGTAGTGTAAGGTGGTTCAATATATTTTGTTGATATATCTTTTGCCTCATTTTGTATAGTGCGTAGGAGATTTTTCACACATTCTTCTATTCTCAATTTATCCCCGTCCTCATAAGCCTCCTGAAGGGCATTGTATGTATCCCCAGGGAATTTTGCATCAATAGGCAAGTATACTGTTCCGTCATTTCCCGGAAGTTTAACAGCATATTCTACCCTATACGAAGAATTTGGAACTACTGCAACATTTTCATCATACTGTTCATTAGAAAGTATTTCCTGTAAAATTGCACCTAGCTGTATTTCTCCCACTATACCTCTGGTTTTGACATTTGAAAGAACTTTTTTCAAATCTCCAACGCCATTGGCAAGATTTTGCATTTCACCTAAGCCCTTATAAACCTGTTCCAATCTTTCACTTACCATAGAAAAAGACTGATTCATTCTTTCATTAAGTGATTTTTGTAATTTTTCATCAACTACAATACGCATTTCCTCAAGTTTTTTATTGTTGTCCATTTGAATATTATAAAGACTTTTTTCCACCATATTTCTCATATGTTCAAGTCTTTGTTGATTTTCAAGAGAAAAAGTTTTTATTCTTTCCTCCTGTCTTAAAATAGACTCAGAAACTCTCGAATTCATCATATCCTGTTTTTGATTTATATGGCTATCCATTGATGCAATTTTTTCTGTAATATTGCTATTCATTTCATTCTGAGTAATGGCAAACAATTCCTTAGTATGGCTCATTTCACTTTTAAAAGCATCTGTAACATTGTCATATAAATCATCAAACATATCTTCAAAATTTTCTTGTACGTCATTTCTTTTAACTTTTGAAGACACTATACTGCCTGTAATAATTGAGGCTATAATAGCCACAACACCACTGACAACAATAGATGTTATGTCCATTTACTTTGCACCACCTTTTACTATTTTCACTATTCGGCTTGTACCAAGTCTGTCAGCTCCAAGAGATATAAATTTTTCAGCATCAGCAATAGAGCTTATACCTCCGGCAGCCTTTATGTTAACATTTTCACCTACATATTTTGCAAAAAGCTCTATATCCTCAAAGGTTGCTCCACCTGTTGAAAAACCTGTGCTTGTTTTTATAAAATCTGCTCCACTTTTAGTAACTATTTCACACATTTTTATTTTCTGTTCTTCACTAAGCAAACAAGTTTCTATAATAACCTTTAGAACCCTTTCTCCACAGACAGACTTAATTTTTGTTATTTCAGACAATATATTATCATAATTTTTGTCCATTAAATCGCCCAAATTAATAACCATATCAATTTCATCTGCACCATTTTCAATGGCATTTTCAGTTTCAAATATTTTAACTTCAGCAGTATTATAGCCATTAGGAAAGCCAATAACTGTACAGATTTTTAATCTATTGCCTACATATTCCTTCGCTCTTTTAACAAAGCTAGGAGGTATACAAACACTGGCTGTGCTGTATTTCATACCGTCATCACAAATATTTTTTATTTCATTCCAAGTAGCCTTAGGGTTTAAAAGAGTGTGGTCAACTTTGCTTAAAATATCTTTAATATCCATAAAAACCTCCTATATTGAAAATACCCCCATATTTGGAGGTATTTAAGTACGAATATTTACATTTCTCGTCTACCCTCAAGAGCTCTTGAAAGAGTAACTTCATCAACATATTCGAGGTCACTTCCTACTGGCACACCATGGGCAATTCTCGTAACTTTAATCCCCATAGGCTTAATCAATCTACTAATATACATAGCAGTTGCCTCACCCTCAACCGTAGGGTTTGTAGCAACAATAACCTCTTTTACGTTTTCATCTAATCGAGATACAAGTTCTTTTATCTTAATATCGTTTGGACCTATATCCTTTAATGGAGATATAACTCCCTGCAAAACGTGATAAAGTCCTTTGTACTCACCAGTCTTTTCATAAGCTGCCATATCCCTTGAATCCTCTACAACCATAATTGATGACTGTATTCTCTTAGGATTAGAACAAATTGTGCATGGGTCAGTATCTGTGAGAGTACAACACTTTGAACAGTATTTCACATTTTTCTTTGCACTAAGTATAGTATCAGCAAGAAGTTCAGCATCTTTTTCCGGCATATTAATAATATGGAATGCCAATCTCTGAGCACTTTTGCCACCGATACCCGGCAGTCTGGAAAGCTGTTCAATAAGTCGATTTACATAACCGCCGTAATAATTCATTTCAATCTCCTAGAATAAGCCTGGGATGTTGCCACCAAGACCACCAGCAATACCACCTAAAGCACCACTTGCTGCTTCATCAGCCTGTCTGATAGCTTCATTTACAGCTGTCATAACTAAGTCCTGAAGCATTTCTACATCATCTGGGTCTACAACCTCTGGCTTAATATCAATAGACTTAATTTCCTTTTTACCTGTAATAACAACCTTAACAGCACCACCACCACTTGTTACTTCAAATTCCTTTGTTTCAAGTTCCTGCTGTGCCTCAGCCATCTGCTTCTGCATTCTCTGAGCCTGCTTCATAAGATTGTTCATATTCATACCGCCGAAACCGCCGTTAAAACCTTTTGCCATTTTTATCCTCCTAAAAAATCAAATATAATTAATTATATAATATTTGTTTACTCTTATCAAGTCTAATCTATAAAATTAACATTATCCCCAAATACAGCAAAACTTTCCTTAGTCAAAACTTTTACTGTATTATCTCTTGCACCGTATACTTCACTGTGCATTGTATTGTAATTCTTTTCAAGTATAAGTTTTATATTAAATTCCTTACTATAAAACTTAGTAATGCTTTCAACTATTTCATCAATATGCTTTGTAAGCACCACAAGATGTCCATTTGTAGGACAAACAAGATACATAATATCTCCGTCTATAAAAGCTGGAATAACACTTCCGAGCATAGCCTTAACAATACCGGTATTGAGAGAAGAAACAAACTTTTTCCAAGTTGATATGACTTCCTTAATATCCTCTGGAATTGCCTTTGTAATTACAACCTCTTTTTCAGGTTCTTCCTCCTGTGCCTGTACTGGTACATTTGCAACTGTACTAGAGGGAACTCCACCCTTTTCAATTACACGTTCAATATCAGCCATACGCTTGACAACTGAACCATAGTCCTGACCTGTAACAGGGTTACAACCCTTTATACAACATACCTCCAAAAGTATTCTAGGATTTGGTGAATACTTCATTTGGTTAGCAAGTTCAGAAAAATTACTTATAAGTATAAGCAGGTAATCATAGCCTATGGAATTTCCCTGTTCTCTTAATTTTTCAATATAGTCCTGAGAATAATCCAATGCCTTTGATTCTTTATTTACAGAAACAGCTAAAAGCAAATTTCTCAGATGCAAAATCATATCCTGAACAAACTGCTGTATATCTCTACCCTTAATAACAATGTCATCTATGATTTCCATACATTTTCCACTATCATTAAAGTTCATAGCTGATGTAATATCAAAAAATACACCTCTGTCAGTTGCCCCGGTAATTTCTCTTACTTCTTTTTCTGTAATCCTTCTGTCATAGTAAAAACTAAGACACTGGTCAAGTACACTAAGGGCATCTCTCATAGCACCGTCAGAAATTTCAGCAATATATTCAAGAGCTGAAACATCCACATCTGCCTTTTCGTTTTCCATATATTCAGTCAAAACTTTTACCATATCTTTATGACCAATTCTATGGAAATCAAATCTTTGACAACGAGAAAGTACTGTTACCGGCATCTTTTGAGGGTCTGTTGTTGCAAGTATAAACACAACGTGGGCCGGTGGTTCTTCCAATGTTTTTAAAAGAGCATTAAAAGCACTGGTAGTAAGCATATGCACCTCATCAATAATATATACCTTGTACCTACCTTCTGTAGGTGGATACTTTACTTCTTCTACTATATCTCTGATATTATCAACACTGTTATTACTAGCAGCATCAATTTCAATAATATTTAAGTTAGTACCTTTTAAAGCCTCTTTACAGACTGAACATTCATTACAAGGCTTTTCACCCTCGCCAGTACAATTTATGGCTCTGGCAAAAATTTTAGCAGTTGTAGTTTTACCTGTACCTCTAGTACCACAGAATAGATATGCGTGATTTATTCTATCTTTTTCAATCTGATTTTTGAGAGTTCTTATGATATGTTCCTGACCTATTACATCGTCAAATCGTTGAGGTCTTAATCTTCTATAAAGTGCTTGATATGCCATAAAAACCTCCTATAATGTAGCTACAATGTATCCGTTGCTTGCCTTAATGTTTTTAAGTCCAAGATACATATATACGCCTACTAAAACAGCAAATAAAATAACATTAAAATTGTTATTTCCTGTATATCCCAATACATTCATAACAGCTGATGTAACTGCAGTTAATAAACTAGGAAAAGTAATTGCATAAACACCTAATTTGACCATACCACCATATCTTATCTGTGTCTTTACAAAAGCATTTATTAAATTGCCTATACAGATAGACAAAAGTACGTATATTGCATAGTTGAAAACATACATACCAAACATCATAAACACTATACAACCAATCATAAGTTTTACTAAAAGGGATTGGTCAAGATATTTAACTATTTTTTCCTTTGTAAGTCCATCAAAAGACCTGTCATCAAATCTTATTTCCTGATACTGCATTGGGTTTGCAACTATTAACTTTGTGCTATCTGCAATAATTGCAACAGTATTATCACTTACCATTTCCTTTGTTGCTTCGAAATCTGGTGAAGTATCTACAACTATATCTATACCGGCAATTTCGTCCTCAAATTTGTAATCTGCACATATAAGTTTGCCATTTTCTATAGAAAATTCCGGCAAGTATGTATTAGCAAGACCTGAAACTCCTCCTGCTTGAGTATATCCGTGGAAAAATGCTCCACATTTTATACAAAAACACAATGCACAAATTATGATAAAATACCAAAAAACTCTCATTGGTTTATTTAAAAGCAATCTGCTATATTGCCCAAATCTACATAAAGCAGTTATAAACTGACTTGAAAATTTCATAAATTTACCTCCATCAAAATATCCCTACTATTATACTACATTTTTTTACTTTTGACAAATACCTTTGCTGTGGAATCATCTATATTGAAATTTGTTACGCATTTTAAATTTTCAAATTTTGAAGATGTTGTTTTTAACTTCAACCTCTCTGCTGTTTTAGAATTTACATACAATTTTTCATTTATCAAATAGCCTACTTCTCCCACTTGAGAAAAATATTTTTTTACATTTAATAAATCTGTACAATATTTGTAATTTTCAAGTAATTTAGAATTTTCTGATAATTTATAGTTATTTCCTTCTTCATTTAATTCTGAATAACTTATATAATTTACAGCTGAAACGCCCTTAAAATCAGCCACAACATTATATAGTACAGACATTTCATTTACAGCATCTTCCAAATAATATTTTCTGTCAGCAGTTGAAAAATGAGATACAGATATATTTAACATTATAGGCTTTTCACTAAAATATCTACATATAGCCATGGCATTAGGTAACTGTGAATTTAAACCCTTTTCATTACATCTTGATTTTATATCTACTCCAACCCAATCTACAGGTGAATTTTTGGGATAAGCATCTCCAAAATTTCCACAACTGCTATCTATACTCCATACTATGGCAATATTAGGTGCTGTTGTCTTTAATATTTCAGATATTTCTGCGTACTTTTCAACATCATAGCCACAATCAGGTTCAATAAAAATAGGTTTATCTAAATCTCTTGATATTTCAGCACATTTTTCAACTTCTTCCTTTGAAATATTATATGGCAATATTAACATAGGAATTTTATTTTTTGAATATAAGTCAATAACCCAACCTGTAGGAAATTCTTCCTTATTCCTTAACCTTCTAATATAAATATCATTATTTACTGATGTTATATTTTCGAAGCTTTCCACTTCTCCTAAAGCAATATCTTCTTCTATGCCTGCACCTTTTAAAATTTTATCCCCTTTATACAATCCTACTGTGTCATTAGTATTTTCTGTACATAAATTATATGCTTTTGCAATATTATCCTTTTTAGGCTGTTGTACATTAAAAATCAATGTAATTGTTAAAATTGCTAAAAGCATTTTCATAGACTATTCCTCCAAAAGAAAAGTATTTATAGCCTCCAAATAATGTACAGGAAATCCGTTTTTGTTATATACTCTGTATTTTTCCTCAAAGGCAGCAAGGGGAATAGATTTGCGTCCGCCCCTTGCCGCATTTTCCCAATATATCTTCAGTGTTTCAAACGGCAGAAGATAATATGCATCTGCCGCAGAAAAATGCACGAGAAGAAAGGAAAGTCC
>UQYD01000028.1 GCA_900545305.1 uncultured Eubacterium sp. | reverse complement strand
AAGCCACAATTTGCAAAGCAAAATGTTCTGACCGGTGAATCGGAAAGATAAATCCGATGGCTTGGATACAAGCCACAATTTGCAAAGCAAAATGTTCTGACCAGTGAATCGGAAAGATAAATCCGATGGCTTGGATACAAGCCACAATTTGCAAAGCAAAATGTTCTGACCGGTGAATCGGAAAGATAAATCCGATGGCTTGGATACAAGCCACATTTTGCGAAGCAAAATGTTCTGACCATGTTGAAATTTTAGCATATTTTAAATTCATAATACAAAATAAATTTAAACAACAAATATGTAATTTATTGATGATGAAAATAATATTATGAATAAAAATAATATTAAACTTGCAAAAGGGTTGATTTTATTGTGTTGTTTGTTGTATAATATGAAGGATTTATTAAATTTTAACGGAGGAATTAAAAATGAACGTATGGACAATTTTAGCATTTGTTCTCTATTTAGGTGCAATGCTTTATATTGGCTTTCTTTTTTCAAAAAAGTCCAATAATGTCGGCGATTACTTTTTAGGTGGTCGTGGTATGGGTAGCTGGCTTACAGCTCTTTCAGCACAGGCATCAGATATGAGTAGTTGGCTTTTAATGGGTCTTCCAGGTGCTGTTTATTTAAGTGGTCTTGGCGAGGCTTGGATTGCAGTTGGTCTTGGTATTGGTACATATCTTAACTGGCTTTTAGTTGCAAAGCGTCTTAGAAATTATTCTTATGTAACAGGTGATGCAATTACTATTCCAGAATATTTCCAGAACAGATTTAATGCAAAGTCTACAGCTTTAAGAGTAACTTGTGCAATTATTATCTTTATTTTCTTTTTGGTATATACAGCATCTAGTTTCAATGCTGCTGCAAAACTTTTACAGACTGTTTTTGGTATTCAGTATCAAGTTGGTCTTTTAATTGGCGTTGTTGTAATTATGGCATACACATTTATGGGTGGATATTTTGCCGTTGTATGGACAGATTTCTTCCAGGGTATGCTTATGTTCTTCGCACTTCTTATAGTGCCTATTGTTGCCTATGCATTTATTAAAGCTGATTTTTCATCAGTTGTAAGTGAAATGCCGGGCTATATGAATTTCCTTAAAGAATCTGACGGTAGCACATCTACATGGCAGTATGTAGTATCTAATCTTGGTTGGGGTCTTGGTTACTTTGGTATGCCTCATATCCTTGTTAGATTTATGTCTATTAAGTCAAGTTCAATGATTAAGAAGTCAAGAAGAATTGCCATTGTTTGGGTTATAATTACACTTGTTGCATCTGTTGCAGTTGGTGTATTAGGTTATGTTTACTTGTTCCAGACAGAAGGTACAGTATTAGAGGGTGCTGCATCTGAAACTATATTTATGGTTCTTGTACAGCGTCTTACTCCTGGCTTTATTGCAGGTATTCTTCTTTGTGCTATTGTTGCAGCTATTATGTCATCATCTGATTCACAGATGCTTGTTACAGCTTCTGCTATTTCAAATGATATTTACAAGACTATTTTCAGAAAAGAAGCAACTGATAAGGAACTTTTAAGAGTTAGTAAGATTGCCGTTATTGCCGTTGCAGTTATTGCTTTCGTGCTTGCACTTAACCCTGATAACTCTGTAATGAATCTTGTAAGTTATGCGTGGGCAGGTCTTGGTGCTGCTTTCGGTCCGGCAATGATTTTAAGTCTTTACTGGAATCGAATGACAATGAAGGGTGCTTTAGCAGGTATGGTTTCCGGTGGTTTAGGTGTTCTTTTCTGGAATACTTGCCTTACAGAATCTAGTCCTATTTTCGGTAGCAAGTTTGTTATCTGCGATACAGGTCTTTACGAACTTGTACCAGCTTTTATTCTTTCAGTCGTTGTTATCGTTGTAGTTTCTTTAATTGATAAGAAACCAAGCCAGCAGGTATACGATGAATTTAATAGAGTTTGTACTGAAAATTTTGATTAAAAAGTTTATATAAATTTAAGAGTCGAGTCTATGCTCGGCTCTTTATTTATGTTTAGAATTGTGTTATAATTTCTTTCGAATGTAAATTTTTAAGGTGAAATTATGGATAAATTAAAAGTTTTAAAAGATGTATTTGGTTATAGTAGCTTTCGTGACGGACAGGAAGAAATTATAGACAGTATACTTGAAGGCAGAGATGTATTCGGAATAATGCCTACAGGTGGTGGTAAGTCTATATGCTTTCAAGTTCCGGCACTTATGCTTGAGGGCATAACTCTTGTAGTTTCGCCTTTAATATCACTTATGAAAGACCAAGTTGCTACTTTGGTACAATCTGGTGTAAGGGCAGCATATCTAAATAGTTCTCTTACTTTCAGACAGTATAACAAGGCACTTGAAAATGCCTATAATGGCGTTTACAAAATTATATATGTTGCTCCAGAAAGACTTTGCACACCGGAGTTTTTGAAGTTTGCAAATACTGTAAATATTTCAATGGTTACAGTTGATGAGGCACATTGTGTTTCTCAATGGGGACAGGATTTCAGACCTGGGTATTTGAAAATAAGTCAGTTTTTAAATTCCTTAGATAGAAGACCCAGAGTAAATGCTTTTACAGCTACAGCAACAGACAGAGTAAAAAAAGATATTATAAAGCTGTTGGAATTAAATAAGCCTTATATGGTAAAAACTGATTTTGACAGACCTAATCTCTATTTTGCTGTGGAAACTCCTAAAAGTAGGAAAAAGGCTGTTTTGGATTTTGTAGCTGAACACGAAGATAGCTGTGGTGTAATATATTGTCTGTCAAGAAAAAATGTAGAGGAAATATGTGAGCTTTTATGTGTAAATGGTTTTAATGCTACACGATACCACGCAGGTCTTGAGCCGGAGGAAAGAAAACAAAATCAAGAAGATTTCATATACGATAGAAAAAATATTATTGTTGCTACAAATGCCTTTGGTATGGGTATTGATAAGGGTGACGTGCGATATGTTCTCCACTACAATATGCCGGCCAGTATGGAGGCATACTATCAGGAGGCAGGACGAGCCGGTCGAGATGGTGATAAATCAGAATGTGTGCTTTTCTATTCTCCTCAAGATGTCAGGGTACAGCAATTTTTAATAGACCAAGACAGCGAAAATGAAGAATTGACAGAAGAAGAACAGAAAATAGTAAAAGAAAGACAGCGAGAAAAGTTAAAGGAAATGACTTTCTATGCTACTACTGATGACTGTTTGCGAGCTTATATGCTCAGGTACTTTGGAGAAAAGGCAAAGGGGAAATGCGATAATTGCTCTAACTGTAAGGGTGAGTACGATACTTACGATGTTACAAGAATAGCAAGGTCAGTAATCAGATGTATTGATGACTTAGACGAAAGATATGGTACAACAGCTATATGTGAAGTTCTTACTGGCCTTGAAACAGACAGAGTTATAAGAAATGGACTTGATGATGAAATTTCCTTTGGTTTGCTATATGATGTGGAAATATCTGAAATCAGGAATGTTATAAACTACCTTGTAAGAGAAGAATATATTACCCAAACTGACGGAAAGTATCCTATACTTACACTTAATCATAAGGCAAGAGAATTTATGAAGAAAGATGTTAAAGTCAATGTTAAGGTTCGTAAGAAGAATACTGTTAAGCCTAAGTTTGTCAGAGAAAAGACTGCTGATAGCAACTTGTTCGAGCTTTTAAGACAATGCCGTATGAAGATAGCACAGCAAAAGAGAGTGCCGGCATTTATGATTTTTACAGATGCGTCATTAAGAGATATGACAGTAAAACAGCCTACAACAGAAAAGGAATTTCTTACTGTTAGTGGTGTAGGTTCAGCAAAAATGAAAGCCTATGGCAAAGAATTTATGAATGTAATAAAACAATACAAAAACAGATAGTTTAGGAGGGGTGATAATGTCTGCTAAAATAAAAGAAAAAAAGATAGACTTAGTAGCTTATTGGAAAGGACTAACACTGGGATATATGATGCTTGCGTGGATAGTGTTGGTGTTTTTTCTCAGATTTAAGGAATGGATATTAATACCGGCATTGTTGGTGTACTTGCTTGCAAGTGCCATTGTATGTAATGCCTATGTTATAGGTATGATTGGCAATATGTATTACTTCTTGAGAGAACCGGAAAAGGCAAAGAAGTTTTATACTATAGCTGTAAAGAAAAATACCAGAAATGTAAAGGCACTTTATAACTATGCACTTGATGCTCTCCACGAGGGTAGAGCCGATGAGGCGTTACCTATATTCCAGAGAGCTGAAAAGTTAAATGTAAAAGTCCTTTTTGATAAACTTATACCTCTTGCTGTTTCAAGCTGTTATTGGGTGCTAGGTGATATTGATAAGGCTATTTCTACTATTGAGGATTTACAGAAAAAGTATAACTATATTAACCCTAATACACTTACTACTCTTGGCTATTTCTATATGTTAAAGGGTAATTATGAAAAGGCTGTTGAATTGACAAATAGTGCATTAAAGGATAATGAGGAGTATGCTCCGGCTTGGGATAATTTAGGTCAGATATACTATAATCAGGGTGATTATAAAAAAGCCTATGAAAATTTCCAAAAGGCTGTCAGCTATAGAAAAAATATGGTTGAAAGTCTTTACTATATGGCACTTTTAGAGGAAAAAGAGGGCAATATTGAAAAAGCAAAGGAATATCTTGAAAAGGCTAAGGGTTGTTATATTTCAGCACTTAATACAGTAAAGAAAGAGCAAATTGAAGAAGAATTGAAAAAGTTGGAAAAATAAAAAATGTGGAACTTCGTAGTTGTATGGAGTTCTACATTTTTTATTATGAATCGGAAAGATAAATCCGATGGCTTGCTTGTCAAGCCACAAATTAACGAAGTTAATTTGTTCTGAATTGTGAAGATATTATGTGAAGATATTTGTATAATAGTATTGAAAAATGATTATATAAATGGTAATATAAAAATATAATTTAGATATTGAAATTGATAGAAGGACTATTGCAAATGTCCCTTTTTTGTCACATAATATCTAATATTGTATGGAAACAAAAGGTCTTATATTTAGGGGATTAAAGAAAGGTGTGGGCAAAATGAAAAGAAAAATGTTAGGTATGTTCTTAGCAACTGTTTTGATGTTTGGAACATTTGATGTAACCTATGGGGCAACTATAGAAAATACAGTTACAACACAATCAACAGCTACTACCATTGTTAAAAGTGGAGAGTGTGGAGAGAATGTAACATACACCTTAGATAGTAACGGTCTATTGAAGATAAGTGGTAGTGGGAATATGAATGATTATTACATTGGAAACTCTCCATTTTATCTTAATAAGGACATTAAAGAAATTGTCATAGGTGACGGAGTAACAAGCATAGGAGATTGTGCATTTTGGGGTTGTAGTAGTTTAACAAGTATAGAAATTCCGGACGGAGTAACAAGCATAGGAATGTCTGTGTTTGATAGCTGTAGTAGTTTGACAAGTATAGAAATTCCAGTAGGAGTAACAAGCCTAAAAGATTTTGTGTTTTATGGTTGTAGTAGCTTAACAAGTATAACAATACCGGAAGGATTAACAAGCATAGACGGTGGTGCGTTTCAGAATTGTAGTAGCTTAACAAGTATAGCAATACCAGCAGGAGTAACAAGCATAGGGAGTTCAGCGTTTGAGAGTTGTAGTAGTTTAACAAGTATAGCAATCCTAGCAGGAGTAACAAGCATAGGAGAATCAGCGTTTAAAGATTGTAGTAACTTAAATACAATATACTGCTACAAAAACTCAACAGCAGATAAATATACTGATTACCCATCAATAGCAAAAAAAGTATATTTAGACGATGCTACAACAACAGCATTTACTTTCAATTCTTCAACAGGAACAATTACAGGCTATAGTGGTAGCGAAAAGGTAGTTAATATACCGTCAAATATTGGTGGTGTTTATGTTAAGGCTATAGGGGAAAATGCTTTTAAGAACAATACTGATATTGAAACAGTTATTATTCCAGAGGGAGTTAATTCTATAGAGGATTTTGCTTTTTATAAATGTACAGGGTTAAAATATATTTTTATTCCTGAAAGTGTTACATCAGTTTCAGAAGATGGCTTTTATAGATGTGGAGCATTAAATATAACTTGTAAAAAAGGCAGTACAGCAGATAACATAAGTTTATATCCAAGTGGTTCAACAATAGTTTATTATGTTGAAAAGGGTGATATAAATGGAGATGGCTCTATAGATATGAGAGATGTTATAATTCTTATGAAGTATGTGACAGGAAAAGTTAGCGAAATATGATAAAAAGAAAGACCGTTTTCTGTGTAGGAAACGGTCTTTCTATGTAATCTATCTATGTGAAACGAAAAAAGACCACCTGAAACAGATGGTCTTAATATTACTTTATTAAATTTAAAACTTCTTCCTTTGGAATAACGCCAACACTCTGGTTTACAAGTTCGCCACCCTTAAAAACTAAAAGAGTAGGAATACTCATAACACCGTACTTTATAGCAAGCTGTTGTTCCTCGTCTACATTGACTTTGCAAACTTTTATATTTGGATTTTCTTCTGCTACTTGGTCTACAACTGGACTTAACATTCTGCAAGGACCACACCAAACAGCCCAAAAATCAACTAAAACTGTTTTATCACTTTTTAAAACTTCTGCTTCAAAATCTGCTGTCTTTACATCAATAACTGACATTACCGTTACCTCCTTTTTCTTTATTCTGTGCATTTGGTGTAACTATTACTCACTTAAATTGAATTTTTCTTTTATTCTTTCAAAAGTCTGGGAACTTATAATATGTTCGATTTTGCAAGCATCAGCTGCTGCAACATCTGCATCTACACCGATATGTTCAAAAAACTTTGTTAAAACTCTGTGTCTTTCGTAAATTCCTTCGGCGATTTCTCGACCTTTGTCAGTAAGTAAAATCTGGTTTAAAGGGTCAATTTCTACAAGACCCTCCTTCTTCAATATTGATACGGCTCTACTAACACTAGGCTTAGAAAAACCTGTTTCGTGTGCAATATCTATTGAACGAACATAACCGTTGCGTTCTTTCAAAATAAGTATAGTTTCTAAATAATTTTCACCGGATTCTTGAATCGCCATTTTTCTCACTCCCAATATATCTTCTATGTAACATATTAACATAAAATTGCAATATTTTCAATGGGTAATGTGGCTAATGAAAAAATAAAATTAGTTGTGGAAATTTTGTCAATGAATGGGAGTAAATATACATCAAATAGGCTTGTACAGAGTTTGGCGATGTGTTATAATGAAACGGTAAAGAAAGAGAACATTTTTAAGGGAGGAAAGTAATATGATAATGGATAAATTCAGCTTAAAAGGTAAGGTTGCAGTTGTTACAGGTGCTAATACAGGACTTGGTCAGGGTATGTGTGTTGCTTTGGCTCAGGCCGGTGCAAAGGTAGCAGGTGTTGCCAGAAGAAGTTGCGAAGAAACAAAGGCTTTAATTGAAAAAGACGGTGGCGAATTCCTTGAAGTAATTGCTGACTTAGGCTCAACAGAACCTATTCAGGGTATTATTGACAAGACTGTTGAAAAATTTGGCAAGGTAGATATTCTTGTAAATAATGCAGGTATTATTTTAAGAGAAGATGCTATTAATGTTCCTGAGGCTGATTGGGACAAGGTTATTACAATCAACCAAAAGGTTGTGTTCTTTATGTGTCAGGCTTTTGCTAAGGAATTTGAAAAGATTGGTGGTGGCAAGATTGTCAATGTGGCATCAATGCTTAGCTATCAGGGTGGTATCAGAGTTCCTGCTTACACAGCAAGTAAGTCTGCTATTTTAGGTTTAACAAGAGCTTTAGCAAATGAATGGGCTTCAAAGAACATCAATGTAAATGCTATTGCACCAGGTTATATGGCAACTAACAATACAAATCAGCTCAGAAGTGATGCAAATCGTTCTGATGAAATCCTTTGTAGAATTCCTGCCGGTCGTTGGGGTACACCAGAGGATATGGCTGGTGCTGTTGTATTCCTTTGCTCTGATGCAGCAAGCTATGTAAATGGCTTTACTCTTGCTGTTGACGGTGGATGGCTTGCAAGATAAAAAAAATAACAGGAGAAAGATTATGTCTGGACTTTTTATAACCCTTGAGGGTACAGACGGTTCTGGCAAAACTACTCAGATTAACAGACTTAAAGAATATTTTTCTGAAAGAGGATACAGAGTAGTTTGCACAAGAGAACCGGGTGGTACTCCAATAGGAGAAAAAATTAGAGAAATTATAATTGATAAAAATAATAGTGAAATGGCTAATATTACAGAAGCTCTTTTGTATGCAGCAGCGAGAGCTCAGTTAGTTAATGAAGTTATTGAACCTGTGCTTAAAGACGGTGGCGTTGTTATAAGTGACAGATTTTTGGATTCAAGCCTTGTATATCAGGGTTTTGCAAGAGGTATGGGTGAAAACTTTATAAAGAATATTAACAGAGCCGGTGTAAATTCACTAGAACCGGACATTACTTTTCTTTTGAAACTTAAACCAGAAGATAGTATTGCCAGAAAGTCTAAACAGGCAGAGCTTGACAGACTTGAGGCAGAAAAGGCAAATTTCCACCAAAGAGTTTTTGATGGATATATTAGCCTTGCCAGAAGAAACAAAGAAAGAATTAAAATCATTGATGCTCTTAAAACAGAGGAGGATATTCACAACGAAATTCTCAATCATATTGAGAGCTTTATGAAAAAACGAGGTTTTTAATGTGATAGGCTTTAACCAGATATTAGGACACGAGAACATAATCCATAGTTTGAAAAATTCCATAATGGGAGAACGTGTAAACCACGCCTATATCTTTAGTGGAGAAAAAGGTATAGGAAAACATACTCTGGCTAAAGCCTTTGCTAAAACCCTTAATTGTCGCAACGGCGGTACAGAACCTTGTGGACAATGTATAAGTTGCAAAACTTTTGATACAGGAAATAATCCGGATATTATTACTATTACCCATAGTAAAAGAGATATTACAGTTGATGTAATAAGAGAACAGATAGGGGAAAATATTATCTATAGACCCCATTCGAATAAATATAAAATTTTTATAATGCCTGATGCCGACAAAATGAATGTTTCGGCACAGAATGCTTTTCTTAAAACACTTGAAGAACCACCAGAGTTCGCAATTTTTATGTTGTTGTGTGAAAATTACAATAAACTTCTTGCCACTATATTATCCCGATGTGTTACATTTAAATTAAGACCGGTAGACCATAATCTCATTGAAAAATATCTTATTGACAACAATTCCCTTGATAGAGAAAAGGCTCAAATGTATGCAAGATATTCTCAAGGCAGTATTGGTAGAGCTGTTGAACTTAGTAACTCACAGGATTTTAATGAAATAAGGGACTATACCCTTAACTTAGCTAGAGAATTGGAAAAAGCTGATTTAATAAAAATGTATAAATTGGCTGAGGGCTTGAAGGAATATAAAGACGAAATCGACACTGTGTTGGAGATATTGTTGTTGCTTTACAGAGATGCACTTGTGTATATAAAAACCGGTAGCAGACGATATGTTATTCAACAAGATAAAATAGATGATATTATAAATATGGCACAGACTTCAAATACAGCACAGCTGGAAAAAAGATGCGATGCCATAAATGATACAAGAATGAAATTACTCAATAACGGAGATTTTCAGCTTATGACTGAAACTCTGTTTTTTAAGATAAAGGAGAAGTAAGAATGATAGTAGTTGGTGTAAGGTTTAAGCCAGTAGGTAAGATTTACTATTTTGACCCTGCTGAATTGCCTGTTGAAAAAGGTAGCCATGTTGTAGTTGAAACCTCAAGAGGTACTGAATATGGTACTGTTGTTATAGGCAAAAGAGATATAAGCGAAGATGAAGTAGTTCAGCCTTTAAAGAAAGTAAGCCGTATTGCTACAGAGCAAGATGAAGAAAGATATACAGCTAATAAGGAAAAAGAAAAAGAGGCTCTTGATATTTGCCACGAAAAAATAAGAAAGCATAATTTACCAATGCGTCTTATTGATGTGGAAATAACTTTTGACAATAGTAAAATTATTTTCTACTTTACTGCTGACAACAGAATTGACTTTAGAGAACTTGTAAAGGATTTAGCAGCAGTTTTCAGAACAAGAATAGAATTAAGACAGATTGGTGTTCGTGATGAAGCCAAAATGGTAAACGGTATTGGTATTTGTGGCAGACCTCTTTGCTGTGCAACTTTCTTAGGTGATTTCCACCCAGTAAGTATTAAAATGGCAAAGGACCAAGGCTTATCCCTTAACCCAAGTAAAATTTCAGGTTCTTGTGGCAGACTTATGTGCTGTTTACAGTATGAACAGAGTTCTTACGAAGAATTGATTAAAAATCTTCCTGGAGAGGGGGATATAATTGATACTCCAGAAGGTCAAGGCGAAGTTTTAAGTGTATCTGTATTAAAGCAGGTAATTAAAACAGCTATCAGAAAGCCACCAAAAGACGAAGTTACAATATTCTTCTTTAATCCGGAAGAAATTTCTATTGTAAAACGTAAGCATAGACGTGAAGAACGTCTTTCTAAAGAGGAAATGAAGGAATTATTAGACAAATGATAGATATGGAGATTTTTGAGGGCGAAAGAATAGATGACCTTCAATGTAGTGGATTGTATATTATTCAAAATAAAAATGGTTTTTGTTTTGGTATAGATGCAGTTCTTCTTTCTAGCTTTGCAAAAGTGAAAAGAGGCGAAAAAGCCTTGGATATGTGTACAGGCAATGGAGTAATTCCATTGCTTTTGTACGGTAAGACTAATGGAGAACATTTTACCGGTATTGAAATACAGACACCTGTGGCAGAAATGGCTCAAAGGTCAGTTATTATGAATGAGGTATCAGACAAAGTTCAGATTATAAATGACGATATTAAAAATCTTTGTAATCACTTTAAACGTGCTACATTTAATGTTGTAACTTGTAATCCACCTTATATGGCACAGGGTGTTGGTGCAAAAAATGACAATTCTCCAAAAGCTATAGCTAGACACGAAATAATGTGCAATATTGATGATATATTCGAAAATGCAGATAAAATGCTTAAATTTGGTGGCAGATTGTATATGGTTCACAGGGCAGAAAGATTGACAGATATTTTCTACTCAGCCAGAAATCATAAGCTAGAACCAAAGGTTATGCAAATGATACAACCTTATGCAAACAAAGCACCTAATTTGGTGCTTATTGAGTTTGCAAAAGGTGGAAAACCACCACTCAAAAATCTTGAACCTATAATAGTATATAATCAAGACGGAACTTATACAGAACAACTAAAGAAAATGTATTATATGTAGGAGATAAAAATGTTATATATTTGTGGTACACCTATTGGCAATTTAGAAGATATGACTTACAGAGTGGTTAGAGTGCTTTCAGAAGTGGATTTAATTGCTGCTGAAGATACAAGACAAAGTGTTAAGTTATTAAATCACTTTGATATTAAAACACCTCTCACAAGTTATTATGAACACAATAAAGATGTAAAAGGTCCTCAGCTTATTAAATTGTTGCAAGAGGGAAAAGATATAGCCTTAGTAACTGATGCCGGTATGCCTGGTATTTCTGACCCAGGGGAAGACCTTATAAAGCTTTGCTATGAAAATGATGTTCCAGTTACAGTTGTGCCTGGACCAACAGCAGTAGTTACAGCCCTTGTTTTAAGTGGCTTAAATAGCAGAAGTTATATTTTTGAAGGGTTTTTACCTAGAAATAAGAAACAGAGAACAGAAGTTCTTGAAAGATTAGTAGATGAAAGCAGAACTACTGTTTTCTATGAAGCTCCTCATCATTTGGTAGATACTCTTGAAAGTATATACAAAACTGTAGGTGACAGAAATATTGCTGTAGCAAGGGAACTTACTAAAAAGCACGAAACAGTAAACAGAGGTACTGTAGGCGAAGTTTTGGAATATTTTAAGAAAAATGAGCCAAAAGGTGAGTTTGTACTTGTGTTAGAAGGCAAGGACAAAGAAAAAATAAAAGAGGATAAAATTGCATCTTTTGAAGAAATGACTATTGAAGAACACTTCAATATGTACATTGAACAGGGAATGTCTGAAAAAGATGCTATGAAACAGGTTGCAAAAGATAGAGGTATAGGCAAAAGAGATGTTTATGCTTATATAAAAAAGTAGGGTTGAAGATGTTTAAAACCATAGGAATATTTGCCCATGTTGACGGTGGCAAAACTACATTTAGTGAACAGCTTTTATATAAAAATGGAAGTATAAGAAATTTAGGCAGGGTGGATAACCAAACTGCCTTTTTGGATTGTGACAATATTGAAAAAGAAAGAGGAATTACTGTTTTTGCAGAACAGGCGTCCTTTGATTATAATGAAAGTAAATATTACATAATAGATACCCCTGGGCATACAGATTTTTCTCCAGAGGCTGAAAGAACTATGTCTGCTTTAGACTATGCTATATTAATTATTAACGGTAGTGATGGTGTACAAGCACATACAGTTACACTTTTCAGACTTTTGGAGAATTATGGTGTGCCTGTTTTCATATTTGTGAATAAATGCGATATTACAGGGTTTAATATTGACAACACTCTTGAAAGTATAAGAGAAAAATTAACAGAAGACGTTCTTTTTATAGACACTTTTGAGGATATTTCAAAAGAAGAAAATAAGGAATTTATAGCTGAAAGAAATGAAGATTATTTATCAGAATATCTTGATGGTAGTGGAAATGAAATAACTGCCATAAAAGATAGCATTAAAAATAGAAATATTTTTGTGGCTATGAAAGGTTCAGCTTTAAAGGATATTGGCATAGACCAATTTTTCAGTGTATTCGATAAATTGACTTTTACAGATTACAGTTCTGATGGAGAATTTTGTGGAGAAGTCTTTAAAATAAGATATGATTCCAAAGGTTTAAAAGTTGCTTATATAAAGGGTAATTCTGGCATTATTGGCGTAAAAGAAACTATAGGCAACGAAAAGATAAATGAAATTCGTTTTTATAAAGGGGAAAAATATGAAAATTCAGATAAGGCCTGTGGTGGTCAAATATTTGGTGTTACAGGCTTAAATGAAGTTTCTTGTGGCGATATAATAAAAAATGGTGAAATTATAAAAAACGCAGAAAAATATACTATGATTTCAGCATTACAATCAAAAGTAAACATATTAGACGGAACTGACAGCAATAAGGTTATGGAATGTCTTAAAATACTTGAAAACCAAGAACCTATGCTTAGGACAGAATATATAAAACAAACTAATGAAATTGTAGTAAGTGTAATGGGTAAAATACAGCTTGAAGTTTTACAGGAAATTCTTTCAACAAGATTTGGTATAAGTGCTACATTTGAAAAGCCAGAGGTACAGTATAGAGAAACTGTGGCTGAAACAGTTATTGGATATGGTCATTATGAACCTTTAAGACATTACGCAGAAGTTGTGTTGGAAAATGCTCCGGCTGAAAGAAATAGTGGCATTACTTTTGAAAGTACAGTTCACGTTGATACACTTTCAGCTAATTATCAAGCCCTCGTAAAGACCCACGTATTTGAAAAACAGCACAAGGGAATATTAACAGGTTCTCCTCTTACAGATGTTAAAATTACATTGATAAATGGTAGAGCTCATTTAAAACATACAGAAGGTGGAGATTTCAGACAGGCTACTTACAGAGCTATCAGACAGGGCTTAGAAAAGGCAGAAAATGTTATTCTTGAGCCTTTTTATGCCTTTGAAATATATGCCGGAGAAGAATATGCCGGAAGAATTATGACAGATATTCAAAGGTTAAGAGGTAGCTTTGAACCACCTGTTCAAATGGGCAATACATACAAAATAAAGGGCAGGGGTCCTGTTGAAACATTTATGGATTATCAGGAAGAATTGCTTTCATTTACTAAAGGAACAGGAAGCATTGTTATGACTGTTGACGGATATGAAAAATGTGAAATTGCTGATGAAGTTATAGAAAGAATAAACTATAATAAAGGCGAGGATAAGGAAAATACTTCTTGTTCTGTGTTCTGTAGCCATGGTGCTGGATTTACAGTAAATTGGGATGAAGCTGAAAGTTATATGCACACACTTAAATAATTATTATTTTTTGTCAATAGAGTATACTATTGTGTACAAAAAAATAAAATTATGATATAATATACACAATTATGCAAAGGAGAATAGTATGAAAAAGTTTTTATGTATAGTTTTGTCTTTGTTGGCAGTAACTGGCTGTGCAACAAGCAGTAAAACATCAGTAGGTGATGATACAACAGAAATTACTTCATCTGAAGGTATAAGTGGTACTGATTTAAGTGATTTGTCTGTTACATATTCAAAAGAAGATTTTGGTTTATATACACCTCCGGATAAAGACGGAAACAGTAGTTTTATAATTGGTCTTGATGAAGACCAAGATGCTTTACCTTTTAACGACAATGAATTGGTTAGATACCTTGCTGTAACCAATTATGATGTTAAGGATAAGGTAGTTAAATTTGAAGGTGATGAAGTACCTACTGACCATACAGTTGTAAGCCATATTAGCTATGAGGGTGGTAATCTCCCTGTAGTGAACAGCAAGGGTATATCTGTTATTGGTCTTAAGGGTGAGGATAATAAAAAATGTAGCACACCTGATGATGTAAAAGTTGCTTATGATATAAATAGAAAACAGGAAGAAGAATATATTACAAGCAAAATAGACGACAAAAATTATGTTATACAGTTGTACTTTAAGAAAACAGAAGTTCCTCAGGAACAGACAGAAGTGACTACAAATGAAGAAGGAAAAGAAGTACAGCAGTTAGTATACAAATACGAAAGAATAATTGTTGAAAAGGGAAAGGACCTGTTAAATGTTCCAGAAGCAACATATTCAATGAAATTCATAGTAAGGGACGGATATGTTAAGAGCATTGATTTATATAGCTACAGGTAAGGTAAGGTGTTTATGAACTTCAGAGAATATATAAAAAATAACAGGGTACTTTATGACGGAGCTTTTAGTACATACTATGCTGAACTTAATGGCAAGTGTTTAGTTCCGGAAATGGCAAATATAAAGGATAGAGAAACTGTATTAAGAATACATAAGGAATATGTAGATGCAGGAGCTGTTTTAATACGTACCAACACATTTGAAGCAAATACAGGCAGTTTAGGTTGTGATAAAGAAGAACTTAAAAGCATTATAAAAGCTGGCTGGGAAATTGCAAAAGAGGCTTGTGGAGATAAGGCTTATGTAGTTGCTGATATTGGACCTATCGAAACAGGTATAGCTTTAAGGGAATACGAGTTTATTATAGACTGTTTTATTGAACAGGGTGCAGAAATTTTCAATTTTGAAAGTTTTGCTGATATTGATGACATTATAAGACCTTTAGAGTACTTGAAAAAACAAAAGCCAGATGCTTTTGCAATAGTTAATTTCTGTCTTAATCAGCATGGTTTTACACAAAGAGGTGCTGGGGCAGAGCATCTTTTAGAAAAGTGTGACGGTATTGATGCTATAGATGCTATGGGCTTTAATTGTGGCGTTGGTCCTATACATTTACAAAATGTTTTAAAGAAAATTAAGTTTAATTTTTCAAAGCCAGTAGCAGCACTTCCTAATTCAAGCTATCCTTCAATTATTCAGGATAGAATGGTATTTTTAGATAACATTAAATATTTTTCAGATGTTATGAAAGATGTCAGCTCTATGAATATTGAATTTTTAGGAGGCTGTTGTGGTACAACTCCTAGATACATTAAGGCTTTAAATGATGTTGTGGATTTTAATCAAAAGCCACAGGAATTAAAGTCTGATTTATTAGAAAATAGTGATAAACATAAAGAACCTAAGAATAATGTATTTTTTGCAAATAAGTCAAAGGGCGAAAAAATTATTGCTGTTGAATTAGACCCACCTAAAAATGCAGATACTACAAAACTTATGGAAACAGCAAATTATTTGAAAAAGCATAGTGTAGATATAATTACTTTTGCCGACTCTCCAAGTGGAAGAACTAGAGCAGATTCTGTGCTTGTAAGTACAAAAGTAGAGAGAGAAGTTGGCATAAATGTTATGCCTCATATTTGCTGTAGAGATAGAAATGCAATAAGTATGAGTTCTCTTTTGTTAGGTGCTCACATTAATGACATAAGAAATTTATTGGTAATTACAGGTGACCCTGTTCCTAGTGCCAGTAGAGAGCAGGTAAAGAGTGTATTTAATTTTGACTCAATAAAACTTATGAAATATATTGAAAATATTAATGAAGAAAATTTCCCAGACGATAGAATTTGCTTTGGTGGAGCAATAAACTATGCTAGAAGAAATTTAGATGTGGAAGTTAGACGTGCAGTTGAAAAGGAAAAGGCTGGGGCAAAGTACTTCCTTACACAGCCGGTATACGATGATAAAGATATTGAGAGCTTGAAGTATATTAAGTCTTTCTTAACTGTGCCAATTTTGTTTGGTGTTATGCCTTTAGTTAGTTATAGAAATGCTAATTTCATAAGAAATGAACTTCCAGGTATTACTATTCCAGACTGGGTAATAGATAAATTTAGTATGGATATGTCAAAGGAAGAAGGAGAAAAGGTCGGTCTTGAGATTGCCTTTGAAATTATGGAAAAGGTAAAGAATATAGCAGATGGGTACTATTTTACAATTCCGTTTAACAGATTGTCAATTTGTGAAGCTTTATTAAAAAAATGTTGTTGATAATGTGTAAATATGCTATACTATAAGACGGAACTGAGGGGAAGATTATGGAAAAATTAAGAGTAGCAGATTTGAATTTGCTAATTGACTATAAATATGATACAATGAAAAAGCAGTGTCCACCGTATAAAGCTGACTTTGAAAAGCCTAATTTAACTATTAATATTCCGAAAGAGGAAATAATTAGACTTCAAAAGGAAAATCCTCTTTTGTCTTGTGATGATGTGGAATATGTTTATACTGGTGCGGCATTTTATGAGGCTTTGTTACACTTCAATGGTTTTATGCTCCATAGTAGTGGTATTGTGAAAGATGGACGAGCTTATTTATTTTCTGCAGACCCAGGTACGGGAAAATCAACACATACAAGCCTTTGGCAGAAGTATTTTGGTGAAGATGAGGCAAAAATCATAAATGATGATAAACCGGCCATTAGACTTGTAGACGGAGAATTGTATGTATATGGTACACCTTGGAGTGGGAAAACGGATAAAAATATCAATATGCGTGTTCCTATTGGGGCTATTGTGTGCTTAGAGCGTTCAGAAAATAATTGGGTTAAGGAAATTACACCTAAGGAAGCAATTCCGTTTATATTGCAACAGACAATAAGACCAGAAAATAAATCTGAAATGATAAATCTTTTAACTATTTTAGATAAGGTTTTAAGAACTATCAAAGTTTATAAAATGGGTTGCAATATGGATATGGAAGCAGTTGAGGTTAGCTATAACTCAATAAAGGTGGAGGAAAAGTTATGAAAATAAAAGAAGGTTATTTACTTAGAGAAGTTGCAGGTAGCAACATTGTTGTTCCTATTGGAGAGGGCGAATTAAACTTTAGTGGTGTTATTACACTTAATGATGTAGGTGCTTTTTTCTGGAGAAATCTTGAAAAAGGCTGTACAAAGGAAGAACTTTTAGATTCTCTTTTAGCTGAATACGAAATTGACAAAGAAACAGCCAGTAGCGATATTGACGAATTTGTAGGAAAGCTCAAGGAGGCAGGTTTACTTGAGTAAACAAGTCAGACTGCAACAAATGTACAGTGTAATGGAAGAAATGCTCAATAGTGGGGGAACTGTGAACTTTAATCCCAGAGGTTATAGTATGTGTCCTACATTAAGAAATGACGGCGACAGAGTAGTTATAAAGAAAACAAATTCTTTAAAAAAATACGATTTGCCGTTGTATATAAGGCCTGACGGCAGTTTTGTACTTCACAGAGTTATTTCAGTAAATAAAGACGGTACATACAATATTTGTGGTGATAACCAATGGGTTATTGAGCACAATGTAAAGCATAGTCAAGTTGTAGGCGTAGTTACCACAATAGAAAGAAAGGGCAAAACCTTTTCTGTAAATAATCCACTATACAAAATTTATGTTGTTTTTTGGGTAGCTATAAGACCTATTCGACATATTTTATTTGGTGGAATAAGAAAATTAAAGAAAGCAATAATGAAAAATATAGGTAAAAAGAATATATGAAATTAACAAGAATAATAGTTGCATTAGTTATTAGTTTACTTTGCTTAATTCCAACTGTTTCAGCATATTCAGAAAAAGTAATATCTCTTGAGATTGACGGTACTGTTATCAGAACAGAAGTTCCTCCAACAGTTATAGGTGGGAGAACTATGGTACCTGTAAGAGATATTTTTGAAGCCTGTGGAGCAAATGTTACTTGGGACCCGGCTACAAAGAAAATTACTGGTAGTAAAGGTGGCAAAAATGTTGTTATGCAGGTTGGTAGCAACAAACTGTATATGAATTCCAGTGTAGCTACTATGGATTGTACACCAGTTATTATTGAAGGCAGAACCCTTGCTCCGGCTAGATATGTAGCTCTTGGCTTTGGAGGGACTACACAGTGGGATGCACTAAATAAGGTTGTAGTTATAACAGGAGTAACTACTCCAACAGTTGAAACTACAACTGAGATGACAACAACTACAACAGTGATTACTACTACAGAAACTACAACTGAAATGACAACAGTTGCTCCTGTGGTTGTGTCAGGCAATGAACCATCTGATGAAATTGTAAAGGTTGTCAGAAATGATTTGGAGCATGCCTTAGGCACATATTCTTTAGGGTCTTATGAAACAGCAGGTAGATTTAAAAGTAATACTATGAACCAGATTATGAAAAATTGGGATTCACTGGCTACTACAGATTTAGACAGGAATTATGTTGCCTCTGCTAAAAGTCTGTACTATACTATAAATTCTTTTTATAGTACCTTGGATTCAGTATATGGTAATGCAGAATATCCAAAACGCATACTTAGTTTTGGTGATATAATGAGAAGTTATAAGGCTGACGGCAATGTAATAATAGATAAATTTTTTAAAACGCGAAATGCTGAGGAAATAACTGCTATTGTTTCAGAATTGTCACAATTTTCTTCTAAAATGGCGTCTGATATACAATATCAGTATGAGAATAGTTGATAAAGTAATTTAAAAAGGAGAGTTTATAAATGAAGATTAATAAATTAGTTGCAAGTTTACTTGCTGTGTCTCTTTTAGCTTTTCCAGTTGTTCAGGTAAGTGCTGATGAAAACATTAGTCTTACTGTTAATGGTAAAAGCGTTGAAACTCAAGTACCTCCTACTATTATAGACGGTAGAACAATGGTACCTGTAAGAGATATTTTTGAAGCCTGTGGTGCAAAAGTAAACTGGGATGCAAATACAAAGACTATTACTGGCGAAAAGGGCGATACAACTGTTGTTATGCAGATTGATTCAAATATGCTTTTTATAAATGAAAAAGTTACTGAAATGGACGCAACACCAGTTATTATAGACGGCAGAACTCTTGCTCCGGCTAGATATGTAGCTGAAAGCTTTGGTGGTATTGTTGATTGGAACGCTGAAGATAAGGTTGTTATGATTGATGTTGATGATTCTGATGAAGATGTGACAGAAACAACAACAGAGGAAACTACTGTAACAGAAGAAACTACAGAAGTAACTACTGTTACTGAAACTACAGAGGCAACTACAGTAACAGAAACTACAACTGTTGCAGAGCCCTCAGATATGATAGTAAACACAGTAAGAAGTGACTTACAGAAAGCTATGGGTACTTACTCTTTAGGTTCATATGCTACAGCAGGTAAATTTAAAACTACTGTAATGAAGCAGACTGCTGACAACTGGGCATCAATGGCTACTACAGCTGTTGATAAAAAATATGTAGCTGCCAACAAAACTCTTTACTACAGAATTAATAATTGCTATAAGGTTATTGACGAACTTTACGCAACAAAGAAGTATAGTAGTAAATTATCTGATTTAAGAAATATAATGGCTGAGTATAAAACAAAGGCAAATGACATTATAAATGAATCATTTAAGACTAGAAATGCTGATGAAATAAATAAAATTTCTAATGAAATAGCTACTTTTGCTACCAATATGCGTACAGAAGTAAAGGTTCTTGCAGATAATACTTGATAAAAAATGGACTGGATTCAATTTCCAGTCCATTTTTAATAGCGAATCGGAAAGATAAATCCGATGGCTTGCTTGTCAAGCCACAAATTAACGAAGTTAATTTGTTCTGAATTCTATTAAAGATTTTCTTTAATTTTGTTGATGATTACTTCGTATTCTTCATCAGTAAGGTACTTAGGTGGATTTACATTCATTTCAAAAGTGCCACCAAAGCCGTAGCCGTCCTTCTGCTTTGGAACAATGTGAACGTGAAGATGAGGAAGTGTATCACTAAACATACCATAATTTACTTTTGCTGGATTAACAGAAGCAGTAATAGCCTTACCAACTCTCTGCATATCCTGAATGAAAAGAGCTGATTCTTCAGGGCTAAGGTCAGTAAGTTCAACACCGTGGTCTTTGTAAGCTATAACGCATCTGCCATAGTAAGTCTGTTCTCTGAAAAGATATAATTTAGTTACACCTAATTCAGCAATAGGTATCATTAAAGAATCGAGTTTTTCTTTATTTTTGCAATATAAACAAGTATCTACAGTTTCCATTTTGCAACCCTCCAAAAAATAAGCATAATACAATTTTTATCAGAAATAGAACTTTCTATTCTGAGAAAATAGTTTTAAAAATTTGTCTGGAAAATAAACAAAAATTAAAGCTATTTAAACAATATACATAATATTATAACATTTTTAAAATAATTGTCAATCAATGTTATAGACAGGAAAATATAAATTTGATATAATTAATGCAGTATGTTGAGGAGGGTAAAAAATGAAAAAAATATTTCTAATATTTATGCTTATGGGAATAATGATTGTTTCGGCAGGTATTCTTGTAAGTGCTAAAGATGAAATGGGTATGGTCGTAAATGGAGAAAATGCAAATATGAAAATT
Source organism: uncultured Eubacterium sp. (assembly GCA_900545305.1). GTDB lineage: Bacteria > Bacillota > Clostridia > Lachnospirales > CAG-274 > CAG-274. The sequence goes on along the minus strand of UQYD01000028.1, from coordinate 2,741 downwards.
TCTCCTAAGGTTATAGAAGGAGTTACTATGGTTCCTTTTAGAGAAACTATGGAAACTTTACAGGCTAAAATCACTTGGGATGCAGATACAAAAAGCATTAAGGCAGTAAGAAAAAATAAATCTGTTTCTATACAAGTTGGAAACAATGTAATTAAAGTAGGTAATCAAGATGTGGAATTGCCGTCTTCACCAGTTGTGGTAGATAATGTAACTTATGTACCTTTGAGAGTTATTTCAACTGGTTTTGGTTGTAAAATAAGATACGATGCTATAAATAACAACATTGTTATTACTGATACAGCGTTGGCAAAGATGACTACAACAACAAAGATGACAAAGGCTACAACTACTACTAAGGCTACAACTACAACAAAAGCAACAACAGAGGCTACAACAGAAACAACAACTATAAACTATAATGATAGTATTATTCCTGGGGTTTCAAAGGCTTTACATAAAATGGTAATTCAGGATTTAAGATTGGCATTAAACAACTATTCTCTTGGTTCTGCAAATACAGCAACAAGATTAGCTAATAGTTACATTAATAGAACAACTAGTAATTGGTTAGGTATGGCAACAACTCCAGAGGATAAAAAGTTTGTAGCAGCAGCAAAGGGTGCTTACACAAAGTTAGCTCAAACTTGTAGAAAACTTGATCAGTACCAAAATACATATGGTAAGTACAATGGAGCAAGAAAAGAGCTTATAGATGCTAAAAATGATATTATTGATGCTATAGATGCTTGTGGTATGGCAACTTCAGTAGATGAATTTACTAAAAAGACAAATAATATTACAACTATACAGAATAAAGCTGCAAAGGCTATGAATGATATAAGAAAGAAAAATGCCTAATAAAAAAACTGAAAGCGAAATTGATATGTGTCCAGATTTCTGGGTACATATCAAATGCTTTCAGTTTTTTTATATTAATCATTATTACCATAGCTATAACTGCTACTGTTGCTATTACTATTTCTGCTACTACGACTACTGCTATAGCTACTTGAAGTATCATCATCGCTATTGCTAGAGCTTGCAACCTGTGCAGCACCAACTTCAATCTGTTTTGTAACTGGCTGTGAAATGACTTTTTCACTCTTTTGAACCTGTCCAGACTGTTCACCGTTAATATATGGTATTTTTTCAATAACCTGTTTTTTACCTTCCTGTCCAGGAGTAGTAACCTTTGAATAGCCAACAGGCATATTGTAATTCTTTGTTCTTACAGCGGTAAAGTCTATAATTTCTTCTTTTGTAGTTGTTTTAAATGTTCTTATTGGAAGAACAGGAACATTAGAAGTTACTGTCAATTTCTGACCGATTTGCAAGTTTGTTTTTGATTCAGCTGATATAGAAGGATTAGCCTTTAATAATTCAGCTTCTGTCATACCGGCATTTGATGCAATGGAAGCAAATGTATCACCGGCAACTACAGTATGAGTTCTTGTAACCTGCTTAGTTTCAGAAAGTTTTTCCACTGCTTGGTCTACAGTCAATACGTCTTTGTTATCTACAAAGACATTGGCTGTTCCAATTTGTATAGCAAATTCAGGGTCAGTAGTTCCAGCAGGTGCTTTATACTTTTTAAGTGTAGTTGATAATGCTTCTTTTGCTTGGTCAATGTTTGAAACTGTTACATAAGGCTTACCTTCAACCTGTATTGAAGTTGCCTGCTGTTTATAAGTAACAGATTCACAAACTTTAGAAATAACTTCTTCAGAATTTCCACTAACGTGCTTAAATAAGCCGTTTACAGGCTTTAATTTAATGCTTTCGTTTATTTCTAATTCATTTCCGACAGTTTCTTTGAGTTTAGCTGTTATAAGCTGTTTAAATTCGTCTTCTGTTGTTGATGTATCCTTTATATAGCCTATAGTATTGTTATTAACAACAACGGCAAGGGCATTCTTTCTAAATACAAAAGAACCTAAAAGACAAATAACCAAAATAGCAATCAACAATGCTATAATAGGGCTACCATTAAATTTAAAATTAGATGGTGTCCTTTGACGAGTAGTTTTCCTAGCTGTGTCAGCATTTACGGGAAAAATTAATGGTCTGTCACCTTTATTTTTAAATTTTAAAGGATTTTGGGAAAGTTTAGCTGTCTTAGGTCTTGGAGGCATAAGATTATCCTTCTTTCTATTGATATTTATTTTTTGATTAGTTTTATAAAATGTAAATTATATATGCACTTGTGAAAATGTGCAAATATCCGAGAACAACTCATTACGCTATATTATAATGAAAAAATGACATTATTTCAAGTATTAAATAGTTACAAAAAACTGAATGTGTGCTAAAATGTTTAATAATCAATGAAAAGTAATGAAATTTAATTATTTTGGGAGGAAAAATGGGATATTGGAATACAAGAGGGTTAAGAGGAAGTAGCTTTGAAGAAATGATAAATATGACAAATAAAGTATACAGAGAAAAGAATTTGGCCATAATACAAAAAGTACCAACTCCAATAACCCCGATGAAGCTAGACAAAAGCAAGGGTGTAATTACACTTGCTTATTTTGACCAAAAATCTACTATTGACTATATTGGTGCAGCACAGGGAATACCTATTTGTTTTGATGCAAAGGAAACACACCAAGGTAGATTGCCTTTGCAAAATGTACATCAGCATCAGGTGGAATTTATGGAGGATTTTCAGAAACAGGGTGGAATATCCTTTCTGCTTGTAAACTGTAAAGATGCTGACGAATGTTATTTTTTGCCACTTA
>UQYD01000027.1 GCA_900545305.1 uncultured Eubacterium sp. | reverse complement strand
CTTTCGGTTCACTGGTCAGAACTTTCAACTTCGTTGAAAGCCACATTTCATGTGTCCGATTTATCTTTCGGTTCACTATAAAAGACTATCTAAAAGAGTTTTATCTCAATTAGATAGTCTTTTTTTATGTGTCATAATATATAAAGTAGAGCATTCTTTCATCTGTATCATAAATCACAAGAGTAAAATTATAGGAACACCTATTAAAAAGTTCTGTATCATCTTTGGGATTTTTACTTTCCATATGCCTATCAAAAAAGTAATAATATCCATTTTTAATTGGAGGAATAAGTACCTCGTCACTATCGTGATAACGAATCATTGACGAAGCAGAAAATTCTTTTGATTCAATTCCATATACTACACGAGAAATATTACTAGAAAAAGGCAAAGGCAACCATTTTGGATTTGTTTTCATTACATCTAGGCATCTGTTATTTGGCATTTTTATTTTTATAAATGTTTCTCCATCTCCAAGAAAACCACCATGGTCATCATAATTTACCAAAAGTTCCCCATCTAAAACATTTACATCTATTACTTCTGAAACATATCTTTGAATTTTTCTAAATTCCCTACCCTTACTCATTACAAATATGATACTTATTAAAAGCACGATATTCAGAAAAATAATCAATAGCCTTCTTAGCACTTTTTTTATGAAATTTATCATAATACCACCCCTCAAATTGATATTAGCACAAAATAAGTACACATACAATTCCAAAATATGCACAAAAAAAGCACAGAACAAAGTCTATGCTTAATCGTAATATTAATATGCTCCGTCACCTTTTATGACTGCCGGAAATGTAAGTAAAATAATTTTTATATCAGTTAATAAATTCATTTCCCTTATGTATTTTACATCTAATTTCATCCATTCGTCAAAAGGAATATCACTTCTGCCACTTATCTGCCAATAACAACTTAAACCCGGCTTAACAAGAAGTCTAAGTTTATCAAATTCTCCATACTGTGCAACTTCTCTTGGAAGTGCCGGTCTAGGTCCGATAATTGACATATCACCCTTTAATATATTTACAAGCTGTAAAAGTTCATCAATACTATACTTTCTGATAAAGTGACCAACTTTAGTAATTCTAGGGTCTTCCTGCATTTTAAATGTTGGACCTTCTGTTTCATTTTTGTGCTGAATTTTCTTCAATTTTTCTTCTGCATCCATACACATACTACGGAATTTATACATATTAAATTCCTTACCATTTACGCCAACTCTTTTTTGAACAAAAACAGCCGGACCTGGGGATTCTAATTTAATAGCCAAAGCAGTAATTAACAATATTGGTGAAAGGACAATTAAAGCAAAAGCTGAACACACAATATCCATAACCCTTTTAACAAAGAGGTAACCTTTACCCGGCAATTTAATATTGTATTTTTCCCTTAATTTTTCAAATTCATTCATAAAACTTAACCCCTTCTAACAAATATATTAATATTTTATTAAATATCGACACCAATGTTAATTTTACACAATATATACCCTTATGTCAACTTAAAATATTTTTTATGTATAAAATACAAATAAAACATCAATTTACAACGCTTTAATAATATATTTTACACAATAACCACAGTACATTGGTATACTTATTCATAAAAAATTTACAAAAAAACTGTAAATTACCCCTTTTATTTTTATTCCTTTTATTATATAATAATGGACGTAGAGAAATCGCTAGACTCTATTATTCATATACAATACTCCGGAAAATGACAATGCTCTCCACATTGTCATTTTTCATTTTATTCAAAAATTTATTTATAGTTTACATCATCTAATAAATTTCCAGATGCTATAGCTTCTCTTGCTAAAAAATCACATCTTTCATTTTCTACAGTATCTGCGTGGCCCTTTACCCAAACAAAGTTTACATTATGCTCTTCTAACAAAGGCAAAAGTCTTTCCCACAAATCTATGTTTAAAGCTTTCTTTTTATCACTCTTCACCCAATTATTTTTCTTCCATTTTTGAACCCAACCCTTAGTTATAGAGTCCACAACATACTTTGAATCACTATAAAGAGTAACCTCACAAGGTTCTTTTAAAGCCTCAAGAGCTTTTATTACAGCCAAAGTTTCCATTCTGTTATTTGTAGTTTTCTTATAGCCCTCGCTTATTTCTTTTCTTACCCCTTTATAGAGCATAACTATTCCAAAGCCACCTGCCCCAGGATTACCGGAACAAGCACCGTCTGTATATATATCTAATCTTTTCATACAACACCTCATACAATAAAAAAGGGAGGTTTTACCTCCCATTTTTTTATTTTTAATTTCCGTAAATACTTCTTACTTCTTCAAGAGCCTTCAATGTACCTACATCGTAACATTCACCATTCATAACATAGGCATAAACCGGCTTTTTCTTATGTAACCACTGAAGGAAATATCCCGGTGCATCTGGCATATTGCCACTTTCAAGATACTTCTTAATCATAGGTACAGTTTCCTTTGTATACATATATGTAGCAAAAGCAGCCTTGTTGCTCTTTGGATTCTGAGGTTTTTCCTCAAGGTCAATAACCTTGTTATTTTCATCTAAAAGAGCTACGCCAAGTTGTTTAATCATTTCCATATCATCAAACTGCTTTACGCAAACACAGTCAGCATTTTTCATTTTATAGAAATCATAATATTCCTTCAAAGCATATGTAAACAAGTTATCTCCGGCAATAATAACAACATCATCATCAATATTGCCCTGTTCTATTGTGTACTGAATATCACCAATAGCACCACGTCTTGTATCTTCAGTTGATGTACCATCATCAATTACAGTAATAGGCTTAACATTGTCAATTGCTTTAGCCCAATCCTCAAAATTCTTAGCAAATTTATGGTTACTTACTACGAATATTTCATCTACAGCATCAAGTGTATTAATTTCTTCAACTATATAATCAATAATAGCCTTTCCACCAACCTTGAGAAGTGGCTTAGGTGTATTTTTTGTAAGTGGATAAAGACGAGTAGCATATCCAGCAACAAGAATTATAGCTTTCATTATAAAAATTCCCTTCTTAAATACTTTGTATTAATAATATCACTTTTTCTTAACAATTACAATAGTATTTATTTACAATTAAGCTTTTAGTCTCTAAAGAATTTGTAAATATTATTGAATGTTACACTCATTCCACCTATAACTTCCTTGCCATTTAAGTAGGCTAAAGCACCTGTATTTTTTCTGAAAACAAGTTTGTAACTATGCAAAAATTGATTTCTTAATTTAAATTTATCTCTAAAAAATCTATTAGCCTCAATATTTCCATATTTATTATCACCTACAACGTAATAACCTAAAGACTGTAAACACACTCTGATTTGATGAGATTTTCCTGTTTCCAACTTTACTTCTAAAAGTGTATAGCCGTCTTTTACAGCAATAGGTCTATACTTTGTAGAAACATATGTGCTATTGGGAACTTCTCTCTTAGAAAATGATGCAATATTGTCATTAGTCTTTGTATGGTAGCCCTCTATAGACCCTGCTTCCTTTACAACACCCTTTACAGCTGTTAAATAATATTTATCAATTTCCCTGTTACGGAACATTTCATTAAGTTCTTGGACAGCCTCAAGATTTTTACCCATTACAACCAAACCACTTGTATTTCTGTCCAATCTGTTACAAATTGAAGGTGTAAAAACTGATTCTGTTGAGGGAGAATATTCACCTTTTTTATTTAAGTAATACAAAAGCTGGTCATTTAAAGTACCTGTTCTATTTTCCTTATCCGGATGAACAAGTAAACCTACCGGCTTACTTACCACAAGCACATTTTCGTCTTCATAAGCCACCAAAAAAGTCTGTTCTGCCTTTTCAACAACCTTTGCCTCCATAAATTTTTCAAGAGTATCTTCTGACAAGAAAAGCTGTACCTTATCTCCATCAGAAAGCATTTCGTTTCCCTCTGCCTTTTTAGAGTTAAGCTTTATATTCTTTTTTCTAAGCATTTTGTAGACAAAAGATTTAGGTGCTTTATTCATATATTTCATTAAGAATTTATCTAATCTTTGACCCTTTGTTCCCTTGTCTATTGTTAGTTCTCTCATAAAAAATCTCCATACATAATTTAAGCTGAACAGTTATCCGTTCAGCTCAAATTTATAACATTATTCCTCAGTTGTATCAAGTTCATTAATCCACTTTAAGTAAGCATTAATAAACATATCAATTCCACCGTCCATAACAGCCTGAACATTACCTGTTTCAGCACTTGTTCTATGGTCTTTTACCATATTGTAAGGGTGGAAAACATAACTTCTTATCTGACTACCCCAAGCATTGTCTTTAACTTCGCCACGAATACCTTCAAGAAGTTCGCCTCTCTCTTTAAGTTTTAATTCATAGAGTTTAGCCTTTAACATTTTCATACACATATCTTTATTCTGGAACTGACTTCTTTCATTCTGACAAGAAACAACAATACCTGTAGGAATATGTGTTAAACGTACAGCAGAAGATGTTTTATTAATATGCTGACCACCAGCACCACTAGCTCTGAAAACATCCATTTTAATATCATCTGGATTAATGTCAACTTCAATAGTATCATCAAGTTCAGGCATAACTTCGCAACTAGCGAAAGAAGTATGTCTTCTACCACTTGAGTCAAAAGGTGAAATTCTAACAAGACGGTGTACGCCCTTTTCACTCTTTAAATAACCAAAAGCATTTTCACCCTTTACCATAAATGTAACAGACTTAATACCGGCTTCATCACCATCAAGGTAATCTAAAAGTTCAAAACCATAGCCCTGCTTTTCTACCCAACGACTATACATTCTGTAGAGCATAGAAACCCAGTCACAGGCTTCTGTACCACCAGCACCAGGGTGAAGTGTAACAATGGCATTGTTTTTGTCATAAGGACCAGTAAGAAGTGTAGAAATTCTAAGTTCTTCAAATCTTTCTAAAAAGTTCTTCTTAACTTCTTCTGCCTCTGCTACCATACTGGCATCGTCTTCTTCATTACCCATTTCAATAATAGTCATTAAATCTTCATACTGACTTACAAGGGAATTATAGCCCTCAATTTTATCTTTTAATTGTTTAGTTTGCTGAAGAATACCTTGAGCCTTTTCCATATCATTCCAAAACTCTGGGTCTCCGGCAATTTCCTCTAACTCTGCAACCCTTTCAATAGAATTAGGGATGTCAAAGTGAGTTCCCCATTTCCTCTAAATTTTTATGATAGCCTGCCATTTCTGTTGCCATCTGGTCAAGTTCAAATATCATAAATTTTTTCACATCCTTTTTTTATAAACATTTATGCCCTGTGACACAAAGCCACAGGGTATATTTTAATAATTTATATTATTTATCCTTACCACAGCAGTTCTTATACTTCAAGCCACTGCCACATGGACAAAGGTCATTTCTGCCAATCTTTTCTTCTTTTCTTACCTTTGGCTTGCTTACAGAAGAATCGTCCATATTAGTTGAAGTTGGCTGTGCAACCTGTTCTCTTTCAGGAGCAGTCATAACTCTAACGTGGAACATACCACGAACAATATCAGTCTGAATATTTCTTCTTAATTCATCAAACATATCGTAGCTGATGAACTGATATTCAACTAATGGGTCTCTCTGACCGTAAGAACGGAGGGCGATACCCTGACGCATTCTATCCATATCGTCAATGTGATCCATCCACTTGCTATCTACAACTCTAAGAGTGATAACTCTTTCAAGTTCTCTGATAATTTCAGAACCAAATTCTTCTTCTCTAGCGTCATACTTAGCCTTTGCAGCTTCAAAAATTCTATCAACAAGCTTTTCCTTTGTAATAAGCTGAATATCTTCCTTAGATAATTCAAACTGTTCAGTAAAATCAAATTCTGGCTTTAACTGAGCATTTAACTCATCCATATTCCAAGTTGTTGGGTCTTCATCTGTACCACAGCAAGCATCAACAATACGAGTAATAACTTCCTTAGTCATACTCATAATTTCTTCCTTGAGGTTTTCGCCAGTAAGAACTTCCTTTCTCTGAGCATAGATAAGCTCTCTCTGTTCATTCATTACCTGGTCATAGTCAAGCAATCTCTTTCTAGCTGAGAAGTTGTTACCTTCAACCTTCTTCTGAGCATTTTCAATAGCCTTAGTAAGGATACCTGCTTCAATAGGTTCATCTTCTGGAAGACCAAGTTTCTTAATCATAGCAGCAGTCTTTTCAGAACCGAATAATCTCATAAGGTCATCTTCCATAGAAAGATAGAAACGAGATTCACCTGGGTCACCCTGACGACCTGCACGACCTCTTAACTGGTTATCAATACGTCTTGATTCGTGTCTTTCTGTACCAACAATCTTAAGACCACCAAGTTCAATAACGCCTTCGCCGAGCTTAATATCTGTACCTCTACCTGCCATATTAGTTGCAATAGTTACTGCACCCTTTTCGCCGGCAAGAGCAACGATTTCAGCTTCCTTTTCGTGGTACTTAGCATTTAATACCTGATGCTTAATACCTTCCATTTTGAACATCTTACTAAGTCTTTCAGATACTTCAATATTTACTGTACCAACAAGTACAGGCTGACCTACTTCGTAAGCCTTCTTAACATCTGCTACAACAGCTCTGAACTTAGCATCTTCTGTCTGATAAACAATATCTGGAAGGTCTTTTCTCTGAACAGGTCTGTTAGTTGGAATACAAACAACGTCCATACCGTAGATTGAACGGAATTCCTGTTCTTCTGTCTGAGCAGTACCAGTCATACCACTTTTCTTAGCATACTTGTTGAAGAAGTTCTGGAATGTAATTGTAGCAAGAGTTTTACTTTCTCTCTGTACTTCAACGTGTTCCTTAGCTTCAATAGCCTGATGAAGACCATCTGAATATCTTCTACCTGGCATCATACGACCTGTAAATGTATCAACGATAACGATTTCGCCGTCTTTTACAACGTAATCCTTATCAAGTGCCATAGTGTTATTTGCCTTTAAGGCATTGTTAATATGGTGCTGAATTTCCATATTCTGTGGGTCAGAAAGGTTTTCAATAGCGAAAAATCTTTCAGCCTTTTCAACACCCTGCTGAGTAAGAGTACAAGTCTTTAACTTTTCATCAACAACGAAGTCGCCTTCTTCCTTTAATTCTTCACGAATTAATGGGTTAAGTGCTTCATCTTCATTTAAAAGTCTACCCTTTTTAAGGCTCTTTACAAAACCATCTGCAAGTTCATATAACTTTGTAGACTTGTCTGACTGACCAGAAATAATAAGTGGAGTTCTTGCTTCATCAATAAGAACAGAGTCTACTTCATCGATGATTGCAAAGTTAAGACCACGCTGAACCATATCCTTTTCGTAAACTACCATGTTATCTCTAAGGTAGTCGAAACCAAGTTCATTATTTGTAGCATAAGTAATATCGCAGGCATATGCTTCCTGTCTAGCTGGCTTTTCCATATCGTTGAGAATAACGCCAACCTTTAAGCCTAAGAATTCATGAACTTTACCCATCCATTCAGCATCACGCTTTGCAAGGTAATCATTAACAGTAACGATATGAACACCGTTGCCTGTAAGGGCATTTAAGTAAGCCGGACAAGTAGAAACTAAAGTTTTACCGTCACCTGTTCTCATTTCAGCAATACGACCCTGATGAAGAACAACACCACCGATTAACTGAACATCGAAATGACGCATACCTAAAACTCTCTTAGCTGCTTCACGAACAACAGCAAATGCTTCCGGTAAAAGGTCATCAAGTGTTTCGCCATTAGCAAGTCTTTCCTTAAACTCTGGAGTCTTTGCCTTAAGTTCCTCATCTGTTAATGGAGAAATGCTTGGCTCTAAGTCATTAATCTTTTTGATTATCGGCATTATCTTCTTTATTTCTTTATCGCTGTAATTGCCGAATATTTTTTCTAATAAACCCATTTGATTACACCTCTGTTATCTTTTAAAATTACAAGTAAACAATATACTTCGTATATAATAACAGATTTACAAGGTATATTGCAAGTTTTATTTGTAAATTTACTTATTCTTAATAGTCTTTTTTTTGTCAATTTTCCATTTTAATCAGTATATATGCACTTTTGACAAGGTTTTATAAAAACACAAAATTTTTCAACCTTAATATTTAAAAATGCCTTGAAACCCTTTAATATAGGTAGTTTGTTATGTATTTTATAAATCCATTCCTATTTTGTAAAAATATTGTCGAATTTTCTGAATACATTCCAAATCAGCACAATATAATTTGATTTTTACATATGCTCTATTATTTCCCACAAAATAAATAATAAACACATTTTAGGCACAAAAAAAGGAGCTGATAAACAGCTCCTTAAAAATCATTTTATTCTTCTGGCTCAATTAAAGCATAATTGCCATCTTTTCTCTTGTATACAACACTAAAGTCTTCTGTATTGGCATTAATGAATACAAAGAAATTGTGACCAAGCATTTCCATTTCCATAACGGCTTCTTCTGGGTCCATAGGCTTTACCGGAATGTGCTTAGTACGAACGATTGAAGATTTAACTTCTTCGTCATCATAATTATCATCAGCAAGGGCAATAGCATGAAGCTCGTCAGCAAAGCTTGCACTTCTCTTAGCCTTGTCATTAAGTCTGCTCTTATATCTAACCATCTGTCTTTCGAGGATATCAACAACCTCGTCCATAGCAGCCATAACATCGTCCTTAATAACTTCTGCCTTTAATACACGTTTATTCGGAAGTGTTACAGTAACTTCTGCTTTCTTATCTAACTTAATGTCAGAAAGAGAAACTGTAGCCTCTGCATTTTCAGGGAAAAGCTTTTCTATTCTACCAAGTTTCTTAGTAAGTTTGTCCTGAAAATTATCAGTGATGTCGATGTTTTTACCAATGAATGAATAACGCATACTACCAACTCCTTTATTATGTAGAGCTTTCACTATTATGTATGTAATAGCTTGTCTACTTTTTATGTAATTAATATTCTATGGCTTTTTGTAAAATCCTTTTTTTATTTTTAATTTTTTTGAAAAAACTTTTTTCGACAAAAAATTGCACAAAATCTCAAAACCCTTATATTTACTAAGGTCTTACAAACTTTTTACATAAGTCACTTTTATTGTGGATAACTCTAGGTTTTCCACAATATGTGCATTTATTTTTTGTGGATAAAGTGGAAAAGTCTGTGAATAACCCTTAAATAGGGTTTTTGCTGATGTGTAAAAGCTGTTAGTATATAGGTATATTTTTCCACAACAGTTTTAAACAATAATACTTATTATTTGACACAATTTTCTTTTTTATATAATTTGCACAACGTAATTTAATGTTATTTTTTGTAGAATTCAAACTTATCCACATTAAAAAGACCTCTATTATTTAATTTTATATGTGGAATTACTAAAAGTGACACAAAGGCAAGTACCATAAGTAAAGTACTACTTCCATTTTCACAAATCTTTTTAGCACCTTCTACAATTTCACTTTGTTCCTTGGCAACAGTTTCATAATCCAAGTCTGACATTAATCCACCAATAGGAAGTGGCATATTTGCAATAACTTTTTTATCCTGTACTACAACTATGCCTCCCTCTTTTCCAAGAGCATTTACAGCTGTTGCCATATTTTCTCCGTCACTACCTATTACACTAATATTGTGAGAATCATGACCTATAGTCTGAGCAATAGCACCATTTTCTACTGTAAAGCCTTTCAAAAAACACTTACCCATTGAGCTTTTACCTGAATATCTTTCAATATTTGCACAAAGACTAAGCCCATCAATACTTTCTACATAAACAGCATTTGTAATAAGTGAACCTGTTTCAATTTCAATTACTGGTTCATTCTTATCAAAATCCTTTTTGAAATCTTCAGCTGTCATTTCCTTTATATTTACAGTATTTGTTACATCTTTGCTATCGGCTGATACTCTTTCAAAATTAACTTTGCCGTCACTGGCTATAAGCTGACCATTTTTGAAAACATACTTTATATTCTGTGCTGAAATATCCTCTGTAACAACAATATCAGCTATTTTATTTGGAGCAATAGCACCTCTGTCGTACAATCTGTTCATCATAGCACCGTTGTAAGATGCCATTGTATAGGCTGAAATTGGGTCAAAACCTTTTTCTATTGCCAATCTTATGCAATTTGATATTGTACCCTCTTTCATAATTTCCTCTGTATGCTTATCATCTGTACAAAAAGCAAAATGTGGTAAATTATAAGGAGTTACTGCACTAATAAGAGCATCTAAATTTTTAGCACCTGTACCCTGCCTAATATAAATATTTAAGCCAGCTGAAACCTTTTCCAATGCCTCTTTTTCATTTGAACATTCGTGGTCATTACTTATGCCACCACATACATAGGCATTAAGTGCTTTACCCTCTAACATTGGAGCGTGTCCGTCTTTTATACAGTCACAATCCAACTTCTTCATTATATCCTCATCGCAGTTGACAACACCAACTGAATTCATCATTTCCCCTAAGCCCTTGAAATCATACTTACTTAAAAGCTCTTTTGTAAGGTCGCCATCAATTACTGCTCCACTATCATCAAAAGGTGTAGCCGGTACACAAGAAGGAAGCATAAATTCAATATCAACAGGAGAATTTTTGCTATCTTCAAGCATAAACTTCAAACCCTTTTCACCAGCCACATTCGCTATTTCGTGAGGGTCTGCAATTACAGTAGTAACACCCCATGGAGCTACAAGGCGAGAAAATTCACTTGGTGTAACCATTGTAGACTCAATATGAATATGGCAATCTACAAAACCGGGAGCAATATATGCACCCTTCACATCTATTTCCTTTTCTCCCTCATAATTTCCTATACCTAAAATAATGCCGTCTTTAATACCGACACTGCCTTCAACTATTCTATGACCTAATACATCTATAATCTTACCGTTCTTTAATACAATATCTGCTTTTTCTCTGCCTGCTGCAGAAGAAATAATATTTTTCATACTAAAATCACCTCTCTTTGTATTATATCAAATTTTTAAATCTAAATAAACAAAAAAGAGTTGGAAAACACTCCAACTCTCAAAAATTATTCTGCCACCAAATTTTCTGTATTGTCTAATTTGTTATTTAACTTTTTCTTTTCTATAAAAATACTTAAAACATAAAGAACAATACCAACAGGTAACCAGAAAACCATATATTTAACACCATTCATTATATCCGGCATAAGAATACTAAAGCCTACACCCTTTAAATTAAGTGCCTTAAATGCCATAGAAAGATTTGCCATTGGTATAATAATGTGTGACATTTTACTAAGCCAATCAGGCATCATATAAAATGGATATGCTGCTCCGGAGAAGAATGTAATAGTTGTAGAAAGCATATAGTAAATCCATCTGATTATTGTACCGGATTTAGCAAAAGCACTTATTGCTATAGATATTCCTAAGCAATCAAGCATAAACAATATCATAAGCACAATATAGACAAATATATTTCCTCTCAAAGGCAAGCCTCTCATTTTACCTACAATAAGTAATGCACCAAAACTTATTATAATACAGCTTACAAAAACAACAGCAATTCTTACCAATATATCTTTTATATTTTCAATATTTTCCTTTTTACTTCCTCGAATAAAATATTTTTTTCTTTCTGTAAAAAGAGGCATAACAAAATTTATCAACATTATTTGCTGAACAAGCATAATCATAAGGGCATACATCATTCTAGGTGTATATCCACCTGTTGGCTCATACACAGCTCTGTCAACAGCTGTAAAAGAACCTAGTGAAGTTTGTGCCGATGTAGGATTCATACCACTGCCCTCTAATATTTTTAATTCAGTACCGGCACTTAATGTACTTAACACCGTTGCACAGCCGTTTAAAGCATTACCACCTACCATAACATTACTGCCGTCAACAACAACAAGACAATCCGGTGTTTTCTTTAATGCTACATCTTTGCTAAAGTCTTTGGGAATAATTAAGCCCCCGTAAACCTTGCCTTTTTTAATTGCCTTTTCCAAGTCATCTTCTGAACTAGGATAGTAATTTACATCTACATAATTATTTGTTTTTACCAATTCTGTTATTTTTCTGGAAAGTGCTGAATTATCCTCATCAAGCACAGCAAATGAAACGTGTTCTATGTAAGGACTTTTCCATACATAAGGCATAACTAATGCTATAAAAAGCAATGTAAAAATTATGCTTATTATAAGAGGTTTTTCCTGTCTTAAAATTTTTCTTAAATTCAATTACTGTTCACCTGCCATTTCTATAGGAGTTTCAGCCTTGCTTTTTAAAGCCTTTTTCGCCTTTTTCTTTTGTTCTAATACAGGTTTTAAATAAAATTTATAACACATAAACAAGAACATAAGACATACAAAGGCAATCAGCCATATAATATCGCCTTTAATATCATTTAAGTTACAACCTAACAAACCTATACTTCTCAAAGGTATTATAATATGTCTGTTAGGCATCCAGTATTCCAAATATGAAAAGAATTTAGGCATAGCAAAAACAGGGAAAGTATAGCCTGAAAGCAGCATAGTAAAGCTGACAAGACTAACTTTACTTACAACATCGTCTACACCATGTTTTGCTCCTATTCTTATAGCCATACCCAAAAAGCTAAATCCTAAAGACGCAAGAGCAATTAACAACACACCGGCTAATACAGAACCATTATAAGGTGTGTTAAACGTTCTGGTCTGCACAATTACTGTAATACAAGCACTTATAAATCCCCAAAAAGCACAAACAAGGACCTTAGCCAAAATGTTCTTAAATCTTTTCTTTTCTCTAATAAATGCAGTCTGTCCCATAAAAAGCATTTGGCACATTGTAAGCAAAACACCTTCAACCATCATATTTGCAATATTTGACGTTGGATTACCCAGTATTCTGGTTTTGTAACCAAAAGGAGATACCACATATTTTGCTGTCTGAGGTGCCATATTGAAAGTACCTTCAGCAATTTTTATCATATACCCTGCCTTTATTGTACCTAAGGTTTCGGATATTTTAGACCTTACCGTGCTACCGGAGCTAGATAATGCACCGTCATTAAATACCATTATCTTAGCTTCTTTTCCATGCGTAATATTGTAAGAAAAATCTTCGGGAATAATGATACCGGCAGCAGCCTTTCCCTCTTTTATATACTTTTCAACATCACTGTTTTCTGTACTTTCCTTTATTACGTTAAAGGTTTCATTTTCCTTTATCATTTTCACAAGAGCAACAGCAGTAGCTGACTCATCGTGATTTACTATTATAGTGTCTGCATTTTTGAAAGGATAATTACTGTATTCATAACCAATAAGTATACCAACTAAATTTGGAAGTATGAGAACTATAAGCATAGGTATAATCATATGCCTATGTTTAACTATCTTGTTTTTTAACCACCTAAAAATGTTCATAGGTTATCACATCACTTTCCAAAATCTACAAATGAAGTCATACCGGCACGAAGAACTGGCTGAACACTTTGGTTATCATCAAACACTACCTTTATACCATATGTAAGAATATCAAAATCTCCATTTACCTGAGATGCCTTCTTTGTAGCAAAATCAGCCTGTTTATTTATTGTTGTTACTGTTCCTTCATATGTTTTATCACCTGTAGCAGAAAGTTTAATTTTTACTTTTTGCTGTGGCTGAATATCTCCAATTTTATCCTCATCTATATTACAAGTAATATAAGGATTGTAAGTATCTGTTACTACAACTGTAGGAAGACCTGTAGTAACCATATCACCCTTTTTAACATTTACAGTTGTTACAACACCGTCAACTGGAGCTTTTAATGTACATTTTTCAATATTCTTTTCAATATCACTTAAAGAAATTTTAAGCTGTTTAATAGATGCCTGAGCCTGTTCAATAGCTGTGTCTGCTGCTGCTATTGAAGTATCTGCCTGTGTAACTCCGGCTTCAGCCTGTGATACACTTGCCTGTGCTTGTGCTACACCGGCTTGTGCCTGTGCCACACTTGCCTGTGCCTGGTCAACGCCAGCCTTAGCCTGATTTTTATTTTCCTGTGTTGCACCGTTTTCAGTATCTTTTAATTTATTTTTGGTAATTTCCAAATTCTGATTTGCATTGTCTAAATTGTTCTTAGCAGTTGTATATGCTGTCTGTGACTTGTCATAATCTACTTTTGACATACCACCGGCATCATAAAGTGCTTTAGACCTATTTAACTGTGTTTCTGCATCATTGAAAGCTGTCTGTGAAGTTTCAACATTTGTCTGTGCAATCTTTACTGCTGACCTTAACTGTTCAAGCTGTTCCTCATTAGCACCATTTAAAACAGACTGATAAGACGCCTGTGCTGATTTTACAGCAGCCTCTGCTTGACTTTTTCCAGCTTCAGCCTGACTTTTGCCTGCCTCTGTCTGTTCTACTGCTGCCTGTGCTTTCGCCTTGCCAGCAACAGCCTGTGCTTTTGTAACCTGTTGTTGCTTTAAGGCAGCCTCAGCTTTTTCAATATTCGCCTTTGTTTGGTCTCTTTGTGCATTAAGACTATCACTATTTAAAAGCACAAGTGGGTCACCCTTTTTAACCACATCGCCCTCTTTAACATATACAGTTTCTATCTGACCGGAAGATAAGGCATTTACATTACTTTCATCCATTGTAACTGTACTTTGAATATTCATATCCTTTTTATCCTTACCCAAAATACCGTCACCTGTAAAACTGCAACCAGTAAGACAACAACTAACAGCTGTTGCCAATGCCACCAACTTCATAAATTTCATTTTAATTTCTCTCCTATCCCAATAAATTACTCTAAATTTTTAATCATTTTGTCCAGTAGTCCCATAAATGTACTTATTTCATCTTTGTTAAAATCCTTAAAGCAAAGCTCTTTCCATTCCTCAGACCACTTATTAAACTTTTCATATATTTCTTTGCCGTCTTCACTTAAAGCAACTAATTTTTCTCTTTTATTTTCAGGATTAGCTTTTCTTACTATTAAACCTCTTTCCTCCATAGAAGATAAAAATTTAGCAGTTCTGTACTTATCCACACCAGATAAAGATGCCAAAGTTTCTTGATTTTGGTCAGGTTTGTTTCCAGCATAGGAAATCATAAGCCCTTCCATAAAAGAAATGTTTACATCAATAAGTTTTTTATTGAAAAAATCCCTTTTTTTCTTTGTTATAATTTCATAATTTTCGTACAAATAATCACCTCATATAATAGTTGTCATTTTACAACTGTTGCATTTGACAACTATTATAGCAATAGTAGATTTTTTATTCAATATTATTTTTTTACAAATTTTAATAGAATTAGCAATAAAAAAACAGCAATATTGTAATCTGCTAAGATTACTAATACTGCTGTTACTTTTGTTTTACTCTGCAATTATATCATTTTCTGTATGAATATCACTACCTAAAACATACATAAAATAAAGGGATTTAGCTGCTTTTGCTCTGGTTACTTCTTTCTGTGGTTCAATATAATAACCATTTTGAACCTTACCTCTTTCTATGCCAACTTCACTTCTTATAAGACCTAAATTATAGGCTTCCTTCACCTTATCAGCAAATTTAAGAGATATACTCATTCTATCCTTTATAGCATTGTAGCCTACTAAAGGATAATACTGTGCCTCTGTACCCACCAAGTTAGGGTCGTAATTAGGGTCATCAGGTGTAATATTATTACCATTGTAGTCTGTCATATACTTTGGTTTTAACTTAAATTTCATATTATAAGCATCTAAATTTATTGTTGCCATAACCTCTCTTGTAAGATTACCTTCAGCATAGTTTTTGAAAGCACTTTCATCTATTTTATAAATTTTAGTCAATGCTGAAATATATTCCTTTACAGTCATAATATTTTCCGGATTAAAATTGCCATCACTATCCTTGCTCATTACACCAAGCTGGAGCATTTTTTCAATCTGATTTCTATAGTAGGCATTATCTCCTGTAAGACAATCCTTTGCGACTTCCGGATAAACCTTATCCCAATTTCCTGTGGCTATTGCATCTTTTACATCACTTGTATAGGCATCTGTTAAAGGCTTTAAATAGCTGTAATCCTTTTCAAGTTTAGCCAAATCAGTAACAATAAACCTTGCATACTGCTTTGTAAGAGCCTCTTTCATATGTGTACCGTCTATTTTAAGCTGTGGGTGACCATTGGCATAACTGCCTGAATTAGATTTTGCCGGTGTTTCTCCTGCCTCAATAGACATAACTACAGCTGTTGCACCTTTTACTCCCAATTCATTTAAGTATTTTACACTATCAGCATTTAAATCAACTAAAGGCACATCGTTATCATTTGCTGTTTCTCTCATTACCTTTGTAAACTGTCTATCTTCTGTTGTAAAAGTATCTGCATAAACATAGCCTTCTTCTGCATCACCTTTAACTCTTGTCATAGGTGTTACAAGAACCGGTATCATACCTCTTGCTTTTATAGCAGATATATAACTATTTTCAAGGTAATTTCTATACATTTCTTCTGTTGAGCCTGTACCAAATCGTGCTGTAGGGTCACTTACAACACCCTTGTCTTTTCCATTCTTTTCATCATTGTGACCAGACTGCACAAGTACAAAATCTCCCTTGTGACCTGTCATAAGAACATCGTTTAATCTACCCTCTTGATACATTGTTTTTAAAGAACGACCACCCATAGAGTAATTGATAATATTAATCTTACTTGTATCGAAAAGTCTATCAAAAACCTGACCCCAACCACTCATTGGAGCTTCTTCAAAAAGATAAGATTTTAATGTAGAGTCACCTAAGAGATAAACTGTTGGCTTTTCTTCTTGTTCCCTTACAGGAATAGGTGTAATTTTTATAGATTTCAATACAACAGGATTGCCTGCACTTTTAGGCTCAACCTCAATGTCTATAAAACTTCTACCAGTACAATAGTCAAAGCTCCACACATTGCCATTCCACTTTGCCATATGCTGATTTTTAACAAGTCCGGCAGCATCCCATTGTTTTGTATTTTCTATTCTACTTGTCTGTGTAGCAGAAACAGAAACAAGGGCATCATCTTTACCTTTGGCAGTTTCTACTTGAATATTGTAGCCACCTCTTGGCACATTTACTCTGAATACCATACCACAATAGTTGTAGTCAGTAGCCTTTGTATAATCCAACAACTTTCCGTCTTTATCAGTAATATTGAATTTTGCTACACTATTTTCAACTACTCTGTAGCCATCTTTCTTTACTTCAATACTGTTTACATTTACCTTTCTTACTGGCATAGCTGTTGTTTCTGAAACAAATCCCCAACCTCTATCTCTGTTATAAATTGGTGCTTTGCCATTTATTGTTCCAACATCTATAGCCCCCTCTTTGCTTTCCTGCGTAAAGTTAAAATACATTTCTCCAGTATTATCATCAGCATTTACTGTGCATATTAAGCCTGTACACATTATAAAAGCCAATGCTATAGACATAATTCTGTGTGTTATTTTCATATTTACCCTCCTTTTTTCTTTTTATAAAATTATAACACCCTATACTAATATCTGTAAAGAAAATTAATATAGGGTGTTATATTATAATTATTTTTACATTGTCTTAATTTTATTATTTTTCCTAAACCAAATAAAGGCTATTACACATATAATTACAGACAACACCGAACCTGCCGGCGATGCAATACCCATTGGGAAAAGGGTATCTGTATACATTTTTGACAACAGATATGAAAATGGTATTCTGACACAAACTATAGACAACAAGTTGTGTATAAATGATATAAATGACATTCCATAGGCATAGAAATAACCACTAAAGCTAAAATGTATGCCTGCAATAGCACAGTCCCAAACATAACTTCTCAGATATTCATCTCCTAAAGCTATTACATCACTGTTGTTGGTGAAAAGTCCAACGGCATAGCCAGCTGTAAACTGTACCAAAATAGCCATTACTGTTCCAAAAGATGCTGTTATTAAAATAGCATATCTCAACGTTAAAGAAGCTCTGTTGTGCTTGCCTGCACCTATATTTTGAGCTGAAAGTGCAGAAACTGATGAAAGCATAGAAGACGGAACTAAGAACAAAATACCTATTATTTTTTCCACAATACCTACTGCTGCTGAATCATTAAGTCCTCGCTTATTTGCAATTATAGTTATTATTATAAATGAAACCTGTATAAAACCGTCCTGCAATGAAATAGGTATACCAATTTTAAGAACATTTCTCAAAACATTCTTTTGTGGCTTAAAGTCACTTTTAGTCAGTTTTACACCACTTTTTCTTTTTAGTATAACTGTCAAAGACACAACAACACTTATTGCCTGAGATAATACTGTACCTAAAGCTGCACCTGCTGGTCCAATTTTTAAAACACCTATAAAAATATAGTCAACAATTATATTTACTGCACAGGCTACAGCTATAAAGTACATGGGGCTTTTTGAGTCACCCATACCTCTAAAAATTGAGCTAATAATATTGTAGGCTACTATAAAAGGTATGCCCATAAAGCAGATTGTCAAATATGTTATTGTGCCAGAAACAGCCTCCTCCGGTGTAGAAACTATGTTTACTATATTTTTTACAAATAACAAAAGCACAACTGTTAAAACAATGGAAAAGCCCATAAAAAATGTAACAGTATTTCCTATTACCTTCGCCATTTGCTTGAAGTCATTGCTACCTACACATCTTCCTATCATTACAGTTGCACCCATAGCCAAGCCAACTATCATAACTGTAAACATATTCATAACCTGACTACCTACAGAAACAGCTGTAGTACTATCAACACCGTTGTACTGACCTATAATAAAAAGGTCAGCCATACCATACAATGTCTGCAAAAAGTAGGATAACAAATAGGGCAACGAAAAGAACAATAATGCCTTAAACACACTTCCCTCTGTCAATTTTTTCTCCATGAAATTAAATTTCCTTTCTAAGAATTTATCATAATACATAATAAAGTCTATAACTATTGTAGAGTCAAGCTTATTTTACTTCTTTTTATCTCTTACAAAATATAGATAAAAACTCATTAATGCTGTAATAATTTCAGTTGCCGGAAAAGTAAACCACACATAAAAAAGTCCCTTGTAGTGGAAAAGCCAAGCCAATGGCACAAACAGTATTACCTGTCTAAGTACAGTAAGCAAAATACTGTAGCCACCTCTGTTTACACCTTGACAATAAACTATAAACATAAGCACAAAGCCAGCCGGAATAAAACTTGTGGAAATAATTCTTAATGCTGAACTACCTATATTTAAAACATTTTCCTGTTGTGAAAATATAGATATAAGTTCTCTAGGGAATACCATAAACATTATTATACCCACTAACATAACTGAACAAGCAATAGCAACGGAATACCATAATGTCTGTTTTACTCTCTTATATTTTTCTGCACCGTAGTTGTAACTTACAACTGGTACAATAACCTGTTGAAGTCCTGTTAAAGGTATGAAGAAAAATGTTTGCAATTTATAGTAAATTCCCAACACTGCAACGGCATCTTCTGTAAATAATTTAAGCACAAGATTAAGCCCTACTATATAAAAAGTATAGAGAGATTGCAAAATAATAGACGGAATCCCAAATTTATAAATTTTAACACAGCTTTTTAAGTCAATACGTCCTTTAAACTTATAGTATTTAAGTACATTTACCAATACAATAACCATTGTTACCCATTGACCTATTACTGTAGCAATACCTGCTCCTCTGATGCCCATTTGTGGAAATCCAAATTTACCAAATATAAGTATAGGGTCTAAAATTACATTAATAACTGCTCCCACAATTTGTGCTATAGTTGGTACTACCATATTTCCTTTTGCCTGTAACATTTTAGTGCAGTTAGCTTCTAAAAACATACCAAAAGAAAACAAAAGTATAATCTGTCCATACATTATACCCTCTCTACGGACACCTTCTATATTAGAAGAAATGTTGTAGTAGCCTTTTATACTTAGAAATCCAAACAGTGCAAACACTACAAAATTTACAGCACCAAGAAACATACCACTTTTAACAACATCATTTTGTGACTTAGTATCTCCTACTCCGTCCATTCTGGATATGAGAATATTTACACCAGCTCCTGTACCTGTTGCTAATGCCAACATTAAAAGCTGTATTGGATAAATAATAGAAAGTGCTGTTAGTCCATCTCCTGAGAATTTGGCAACAAAATAGCTATCTACTATATTGTAAACAGACTGTATAAGAAGTGCCAACATAACAGGTGGAGAAAGTTTTAATAGCAATTTTAAAATAGGAGTATCTTCCATAAAAACTCACCACCTAAGCACAAATTTATAGGCTCATTCTAACATATAAATACATAATTTGCTATAAAATTTTGCAAAAAAAAGGCAGTAACAATGTTAGCTACTACCTTTAATCAATAGAAATATTTATTGCATATCTATAACCTGTTTAGCCATATTTACAAATTCATCTTTTGGTATTTCTGTACCCATATCCATAATGAGATACTGTAAATCTCCCTCTTGCCACATTAAGCATTGTGTCTTTTCTTCTTCTACTTTATCTGAACCATAGCCAATTTGTAAAGAACCTTCCTCAATTTTTTTATTTTCTTCTTCAGTAGGTTTATAATCCGGTGGAACAGCCTTATATACATTGCTACTATAACTAACAATTTTATCATTGTACTTTATTTCTTCTGATTTTGGACTTTGGTCATTTGTTATATAAGGAGAAACGTCCATAAAAAGACTTCCCTTCGGAACATCATAGGATATATTTATTTCTTTGTACTTTTTTACACTGTTTCCCTGTTCATCATCTGCTGAACTATCTACAGGCACAGAATATAAATATTTATACTGACCCAGATTTTCAGGACATTTAGGTACAAAACCAACTTTTTTTGTAAATTCACTTTCTGATGGAATATATTTCATTTCATTTAAATTACTTGATGAAGAAGTATAGGATATTATCTTTCCACCACCATAAACTCCTGTTACACCTATTACTAATACTGTACAGCAGACAATAACAGCCTTTTTAAATTTATTCATACTCATTCCCCTTTTACTTTCTATTTTTCTCTTAATTTCATAAAACATTTTTTCGTCTACAGAAACATTTTCAGCCCTTAAATTTAATGCTTTTTTTATTTCGTCATCATATTTCATAATATTAAGCCTCCATATCTGTTTCTAAATACTTTTTCAATCTTTTTCTTGCAGCAAAAAGTCTTGTTTTTACAGTACCCTCAAAACTTCCTGTAATTTTTGCAATTTCCTTTATAGACATTTCGTTAAAATAGAATAAAACTACAGTAGTTTTCATTTTTTCATTTAAGCTATCTATGGCATTGTAAAGCCGGATATATTTTTCACTCGAAAAATACTCATCATTTACACTTCCAGCATTTATGTTTTCATCTTCAACTGGAATGTTTTTATTATCCTTTTTTGCATATTTGCAGGCATTTCTAGTAAGTATTCTATAAAACCAAACTTTAAAAGCTCCATTATTTTTTAGCCTATTTATATTGTTATAACATTGTATAAATGTATCCTCTACAGCATCTTGAGCAGAATGAAGATTATTGGTGATTAAATATGCACTTCTTAATGCAGATTGAGCATAAACCGAATACAGTTTACATAGAGCATCTTCATCTCCATTTTTCATATTTTCTATTATTTCCTCATACATAGCTTGCCTCCTTTGACCGGTCTATATATAAGAGCATAGTTAAAGAAAAAAGGTTCATCATTTTTATAAAAAATATCAAATAAAATTAATTTTGTCAAAAATACATCTTTTAGATAATATAATTTGACTAAAAATTTATATTGTGATAAAATATTACCAATTATAATTGTATAATATTTAGGAGGTTCTCTAGTATGAAAGGTATAGTTTTAGCCGGTGGTAGTGGCACTCGCCTTTATCCACTCACAATGGTAACAAGCAAACAGCTTTTGCCTGTATATGACAAACCTATGATTTATTATCCACTTTCAACTCTTATGTTAGCTGGAATTAAGGATATTCTCATAATTTCTACTCCAACTGATTTACCTAATTTTGAAAAGCTTTTAGGTGACGGTTCTAATTTTGGTATTAATTTAAGCTACAAGGTACAGCCTAGCCCAGACGGACTTGCTCAGGCTTTCCTTATCGGTGAAGAATTTATTGGTGATGATAGCTGTGCTATGATTTTAGGCGATAATATTTTCTATGGTAACGGTTTAAGTGACCACCTTAAAAAGGCAGCTAAAAAAGAAAATGGTGCTACTGTTTTTGGTTACTATGTTGAAGACCCTGAACGTTTTGGTATCGTTGAATTTGATGAAAATGGTAAGGCTATTTCTATTGAAGAAAAGCCAGAACATCCAAAGTCTAACTACTGTGTAACAGGTCTTTATTTCTACGACAAGGACGTTGTTAAGAAGGCTAAACAGGTTAAGCCATCTGCTAGAGGTGAACTTGAAATTACAGACCTTAACAGAATGTATCTTGAAGAAGGCACTCTCGATGTAGTTACATTGGGCAGAGGTTATGCTTGGCTTGATACAGGTACTGTACCTGCTCTTAATGAAGCAGCTGAATTTGTAAAGGTTGTAGAAGACAGACAGGGCATTATGATTTCAGCTATTGAAGAAATTGCTTATAAAAACGGTTGGATTTCAAAAGAAAAACTTTTAGAATCTGCTAAACTTTACGGGAAATCTGCTTACGGTCAGCATTTAAAGAATGTTGCTGACGGCAAGTATTTATACTAGGAGGAAATTTTTATGAATATTATTGTTACAGGTGGTGCTGGTTTTATTGGTAGCAACTTTGTATTCCATATGCTCAATAAGTACCCAGACTACAGAATTATTTGCTTAGATGCTCTTACTTATGCCGGTAACTTATCTACACTTGAACCAGTTATGGATAATCCTAACTTTAGATTTGTAAAAGCTGATATTAGAGATAGAGAAGCTGTTTATAAATTATTTGAAGAAGAAAAGCCTGACATTGTAGTAAACTTTGCTGCAGAAAGTCACGTTGACCGTTCTATTGAAAACCCAAGCATTTTCCTTGAAACGAACATTCTCGGTACTCAGGTTATGATGGATGCTTGCAGAAAGTACGGCATTAAGCGTTATCATCAGGTTTCTACTGACGAAGTTTATGGCGATTTGCCTTTAGACAGACCTGACTTATTCTTCACAGAAGAAACTCCTATTCATACATCAAGCCCATATAGTGCATCTAAGGCATCTGCCGACTTATTAGTTCTTGCATATCACAGAACATTTGGTTTGCCTGTTACTATTTCAAGATGCTCTAACAACTATGGCCCATATCACTTCCCTGAGAAGTTAATACCTCTTATGATTGCTAATGCACTTAATGATAAGCCACTTCCTGTATACGGCACTGGCGAAAACGTAAGAGATTGGCTCTATGTTGAAGACCATTGTAAGGCTATTG
Source organism: uncultured Eubacterium sp. (assembly GCA_900545305.1). Taxonomy (GTDB): domain Bacteria; phylum Bacillota; class Clostridia; order Lachnospirales; family CAG-274; genus CAG-274. The sequence continues at coordinate 1,047 of UQYD01000027.1, read as the reverse complement.
ACCTTATTATCCACAATGGTAAAGTTGGCGAAGTTTATAATATCGGTGGTCACAACGAAATGACTAACCTTGATATTGTAAAGATTATTTGTAAGGAACTTGGTAAGCCTGAAAGCCTTATTACATTTGTTGCTGACAGAAAGGGTCACGATATGAGATACGCTATCGATCCAACTAAAATCCACAATGAACTTGGCTGGTTACCAGAAACTAAGTTTGCTGACGGCATAAAGAAGACTATTAAGTGGTATTTGGAAAACAAGGAATGGTGGGAAACTATTATTAGTGGCGAATACCAGAACTACTACGAAAGAATGTATAGCAATAGATAAGGGAGATAATTATGGGACAGATTAAAGTAACTAAATGCCCTATTGAGGGTTTATGTGTAATCGAACCAACTGTTCACGGTGATGCCAGAGGCTATTTTATGGAAACATATAATCAGCGTGATATGGAAGAAGCCGGTCTTAATATGGTTTTTGTTCAGGATAACCAGTCTTGCTCAACAAAAGGTGTTTTAAGAGGTTTACACTTCCAGAAAGAATATCCACAGGGCAAACTTGTAAGAGTAGTAAAAGGTGCTGTTTTTGATGTTGCCGTTGATTTACGCAGTGACTCTGAAACATACGGCAAGTGGTTTGGCGTAGAGCTTACAGAAGAAAACAAAAAGCAGTTCTATATTCCAGAAGGCTTTGCTCATGGATTTTTAGTATTATCTGATATTGCAGAATTTTGCTATAAGTGTACTGACTTCTATCACCCAGGTGATGAAGGTGGTTTAGCTTGGAATGACCCTGAAATCGGTATTGATTGGTGTGGCGTTACTGGTGATTATGACGGTACTGCATCTGCTGAAAGCTACAAAATGGCAGACGGAACACCTCTTAATTTAAGCGATAAAGACCAAAAATGGGCTGGCTTAAAGGATACTTTTAAATTTTAATTACAACAAAAAACACCAATGCTTTGATATGTACCCTCTTTACTGGACACCCAGTAAGGAGGGTATTTTAATGCGTTATAGCTATGAGTACAAAAAAGAAT
>UQYD01000026.1 GCA_900545305.1 uncultured Eubacterium sp. | reverse complement strand
GCTTCATCACTATCAATTAATAGTATGGCACTATCGGCATAGGACTTGAGTACTCGAGCATGGTTTTCGTTAAATGCTGTGCCCAAAGATGCGACAACATTGGTAAAACCAGCTTGATATATTGTTATTGCATCCATATATCCTTCGACTAAAATTAGTTCTCTAGTATTACCCTTTTTTGCTAAATTTAAATTATACAAGTTTTTACTTTTTGAAAAAATTTCAGTTTCAGGAGAGTTAAGATATTTAGGAATACCATCTCCTAGAACACGACCACCAAAGCCTATAATATTTCCATAAACATCAATAATTGGAAACATAAGTCTATTATAAAACTTTTCATAGTAACTGCCATTTTCATTTTTGTATACCAGACCACTTTTTAAAATAGCGTTTTCAGAAAAACCAGCTTCCACAAGTTTTTTGTATAAAGCGTCTTTGTGTATAGGGGCGTAACCAAGTCCAAAAATTTTTCTTGTCCTTGGTGAAAGTTGCCTTAAATTAAGATATTCTACAGCATTATGGGCATTTTCAGTTTGCAACTGCTCATAATAAAATCTCGCAGCAACTTTATGAATATCGTATAGTTCTCGCTTTAATTGTTGTCTTTCTGCAGATATTTTAGAATATCCATTTTCGGGAAGATTATATCCTATTCTATCAGCTAAGAATTTAACAGCATCGGGAAAACTTAGATTTTCATATTGCATAACAAATCCTATTACGTTACCACCAGCATTACAGCCAAAACAATGAAAAAGCTGTTTTGTCTGGTTAATGTGAAAAGAAGGTGATTTCTCTCTGTGGAAAGGACAAAGGCATATGTAATCCGAACTTTGTTTTTTTAACTGGACGTAACTACCAATAACATCAACAATGTCATTTCCAGAAACAATATCATCTATAACTTCGTCAGGATAATACATCTTTACACCTCTTTTCATATATCTTTAACCTAATTAATCTTCGACATTTTGTGAAAATATCCTTGCTTTTTGAAAATAAAATTTAATTATAAAAATAATTTTTTGTATGTTGTCATTGCAAATCTATCTGTCATACCAGCAATATAATCACATACAATAGTGCTTTTTTCGCTTAAAGTGTCATCTTTTTCATACATACATATAAATTCATGTGGAATTTCTGAAAAATTAGATATATAGAACTCGTACATTTTGCTAAGTATATTACAGTATTTCTTTCTTTCAATGGCTAAATTATTCGAAAAATAGACATTTTCAAATAAAAATTGTCTAAGACCATATAAGGCCTCTTTTACAAAAGTTGATATTATAATATTATCTTTTTCATAGCTATTTTTAATTATATTTTTTATGAGAAAGTCTATTCTGTTATGTGACGAATCCCCTAAGATTTTGGTATACTCCTTAGGTAAATCATTTTCTTTTAATATACCAGAACGTATAGCATCATCAATATCATGATTTACATATGCAATTTTATCAGATATTTGAACAATTTTACCTTCTAAAGTTTTTGGATTACCCTTCCCTCTATGGTTTAGTATTCCATCAATAACTTCTTCTGTTAGATTTAATCCTTTGCCGTTTTTTTCAATAAACTCAACAACTCTTACACTTTGTTCATTGTGTCTAAATCCACCACAGACAATATTATTCAAATCAGATTCTCCTAAATGACCAAATGGAGTGTGACCTAAATCGTGACCTAAAGCAATAGCTTCAGTTAAATCTTCGCTCAGATTTAAAGCTCTGGCAATGGTTCGTGCGATTTGGGCAACTTCCATTGTATGGGTTAATCTCGTTCTATAATGGTCACCTTCAGGAGATATAAAAACTTGAGTTTTATGCATTAGTCTGCGAAAAGATTTAGAATGTACTATTCTATCTCTATCTCTTTGAAAACATGTTCTTATTTCACATGGATTTTCATCTTTTTTTCTGCCGGCAGAATATTTGCTTTTAGTGGCAAATGGACTTAAGGTGTTGATTTCTAAATCTTCTCTAAATTCACGAATATTCAATAATTTACTCCTTTCCAGTATTGTTGGTTCTAAATTACTTATACATAATAATATTTTCGCTTTGTGTTGGTAATTCCTTTTATACTTTTATAAAATAATAAACAAAAAAACGACTTAAAAAAGCCGTTTTATGTATCAACCACCGAAAAATATATGTTGTATTAATATTTTTATACCCATTCCAATGAGAACTAGACCACCTATTCTCTCGGCGTATGTTTTGAAAAATGGTCCAATCTTCTTGCCTATCATCAAACCTGCATATGAAAGTGCAAAAGCTACAATGCCTATAACAGAACAGGCGAAAAATATACTTATATTACCTATAAAAGCAAAAGTAACGCCTACAGCAAGAGCGTCAATACTAGTTGCAATAGCAAGCATAGTCATATTTTTTACCTTTAGAATTTCTTTCTCCTTAGGTATATCGTCTTCATCATCAGAAAAAGATTCTTTTATCATATTAAATCCAATAATGCCGAGAAGTATAAAAGCTATCCAGTGGTCAAATTGCTGTACGTATTTGGTAAGTTTACTACCTAAAAAGTAACCTATAACAGGCATAAAAAACTGAAATAGACCAAAATATAGACCAAATGTAACAGCATTTCTCTTTTTTACATTAGGTAAAATTAAACCATTGCTTACAGAGACGGCAAATGCATCCATAGCTAGACTTACAGCAATCAAAAATAATTCTATAAAACTCATAAAATATTCTCCTTAAATAAAAATACAACCTTGTTATATTACACATTTATTAAAGTTATGTCAAGATATATACGAATAAAATTATTTTTCTTTTGGATTAAAAATTAAAGCCATAATAAAAGCAAAAGCTATAGAGGCTGTTATTCCAGTTGCAGCAGCTTTTATTCCTCCTGAAAATATACCTATCAAACCGATATTGTCAATTTCATTTATGACACCTTTTGCAAGGTTGTTCCCAAATCCTAAAAGGGGAATTGTGGCACCAGCTCCTGCAAAATCAACAATTTTGGGATAGATACCTATCCCTCCAAGGATACACCCTATAACTACAAAAAGTACAAGTATTCTTGCAGATGTAAGTTTTGTTTTATCTATTAAAATTTGACCTATTACACATATTAAGCCTCCTACGCAAAAAGCTTTTAGATAATCCATAAAATCACCTCAATTTTCAATAATAACACCATGAGCAATACCAGCTATATTTTCCCCCTGTTGGAGGCTTGTGGGGCTCATTAATGCTCCTGTTGGAATAAATAATATTCTATTTAAATTTTTACTTTTAAGTTGGTGGAATATTTTTCCGCAAAATGTTACAGCAGAACAAGCACAACCACTACCACCTGAATGGGTATCTTGAGTTTTTTTATCATAAATTTCAATACCACAATCAATATGTTGTTTATCTATATTGTATCCTTCTTTTTTTATCAACTCTTTTAATAAATTACTCCCAACATATCCTAAATCACCTGTAATTATTAAATCATAGTAATCTGGCTGAATATTAAAATCTTGGAAATTATTTAATATTAAATCTGCTGCAGCTGGAGCCATAGCAGCACCCATATTATTTGCATCAGTAATTCCATAATCTACAATTTTTCCAGTTGTTATACCCTTAATATATGGACTACTGTTATTATCAGAAAGAATAGCACCACCATGACCAGTAACTGTCCATGTAGAAGTTTGAGGACGTTGGTTGCCTAATCCCATAGGAAATCGAAATTGTTTTTCTGCTGAACAAAAATGACTTGATGCTCCTACAATTATATTTTTAGCTCCTCCGCTTTCTATTAATATTGCACCAAGACTCAATGCTTCGCCCATTGTAGAGCAAGCTCCAAAAATGCTGAACAGTGGAATATTAAAGTTTTTTACTCCAAAGGTTGAACCACAACATTGGTTTAATAAATCACCAGTTATAATGTAATCTATTTTATCATTAGTTAAATTTGATTTTTCTATTAAGTTTTTGATGTTAGCATTTACAAACTCGCTTTCAGCTTTTTCCCAACTTTCTTGTCCAAACATAGAGTCTTCGACGATAATATCAAAAAATTCAGATAAAGGACCTTCTCCTTCTTTTTTCCCTACAATAGACGAAGTTTCTCTTATGGAAATATTTTTTTCGAATAATATAGATTGTTTTCCAATATGCTTTGCCATAATTTTACCTCTATTTGAATATATAATAAAAAATACCTACAACCATAGATGCTAGTATGCCATACAATATAACCGGGCCAGCGATAATAAAGATTTTAGCTCCCAAACCTAATATTAAGCCTTCTTTTTTAAATTCTATTGCTGGAGCTGTAACAGAGTTGGAAAAACCTGTGATTGGAACTATGGAACCTGCACCAGCAAATTTGCCTATTTTGCTATATATACCAAGACCTGTAAGAAGAGAAGCAATGAAGATTAGTATTATAGATGTATAAGAAGTAGACTGTTCAATAGTATAACCTAATCTTTTAAATGTATTAATAAAAAATTGACCTAAATCACAAATCAATCCCCCTATTAAAAAGGCTTTAAAACAATTATTAATAATAGGACTATTAGGAGAAGCTTTTTGTACCATTTTAGAATATTCATTATTAGAAACAATTTTTGACATATTATATTCCTACTTTCTGTAAAATCCAAATATTGTATAATATAAGATTGATCCGAATGCCTTTCCCAAGGCTAAAGATAACAAAAAATATTGCAAACCTTTATTTAAATTGAACCTTCGATGTATTATAGGCAGTACATTCAAAACCTCAGCAAGAGAAACTGCAACAACACCATAAAAAATACCAATAGACAATGAAAATATAATGGTGCCAATTATTCCGATTGGGAAATAAAAGTCAAAAGAAAGACAAGATGCCCCTAAGATACCACCCCATATTATAGCTTCTTCATATAATTTAATATATTTTTCTGTATGAGATTTCTGGGCAAGTCTTGGAACAACACCAATGATAGCAATAAAAGCAAAAACTGCTCCGGATATTACAATTCCACCACCGAAGCCTAACAAAGAGAAGACAATATATTTAGCTATTGCCATTTGTTTTGCCCCCTTCTGTTGATAAAGTGTCAATTATATTATCCTCTATTTGTTTTTCATATTCAGTCATTTCTACTTCTATAGGTGTTGGGTCACTTGTGATTTTTTTGCCACAAAAATGATTAAAAAATACTATAATACCAACAGCTATACCTATGGAATAAGGTAGATTTATAATCATAGGGTTTTCTATCTTTTTTTTGAAGAAAATATAATAGTAATTTTCAAAAACAGCTGCCATTTGTACATCAGAATGAAAACTCATTATGGCAGTAGCAGACCCTGCAAATAAAATTATCATAATTCCAACGATTTTTGTCCATTTCCAGTAATTATTCTGTTCTAAATTCTTTCTGTATTCAACAACTGTGTCAATCTCCCCTACATTTGATATTGTATTTCCTTTTGCACTGTTATTTATGATATTAATAATATCTATAACGGTAATTAGATAACATTTATTGTTATTATCTTTAATGCTTAATACGGTTAAATTATTAATGTGTTTTAAAAGAGACGTATCATCAACGTATACTTTAGCAACATCTTTAATTTTAACCTTCCCTAACTTAGATGTAATAATTTTTTTTTCAGGTTTAATGTATATATCCATAGTTACCACCATATAAAAATAGTATTGTACTTTATTTGCACAATACTATTTTTATCAGAATATTAAAATTTATACTACCCAGCCAAAAGTTTTTTCATTTTTAACAATATCTTTTTTTCCATTCTTGATACTTGTACTTGAGAAATGCCCATAATTTTAGCTACTTGTGTTTGAGTTTTGTCTTGAAAATAACGTAATTGTATTACCTTTCTATCTTCTATGGATAGTTTGTTCATTGTTGTATTTAAATCAATTTTATTAATTATTAATTCACTTTCATTTATATTTGACGGAAGTTTATCTTTAATAGAAAAGTTGTTTTCAGTATTATCTTCGTTATCTATAGATTCCACAATTTTGCTTGAGTCTAATGCTGAAACTAATTCTTCAACGCTAACATTTACGATTTTTGCTAATGTTTTTATATCTGGTTCAATATTATAATTTTTTATATAGTTTTCTCTTTCTCTATTAGCCTTAGTAGAAATTTCTTTCAATGTCCTACTTACTTTTATTATTCCATCATCTCTCAAAAATCTTCTGATTTCACCGTATATCATAGGAACAGCATAGGTTGAAAATTTTACATCATAAGTTAAATCAAAGTTTTTGATACATTTTATTAATCCTATAGAACCGAGTTGAAATAAGTCATCTTTATCTGCATTCCTGTTATTAAATTTATTTACTATATTCCATATTAATCCTTTGTTTTTTTCGAGAATAATTTCATAGGCTTTTTTATCTCCAGCTTGAGCTTTTTTTATTAAAGAAATTATTTCGTCCATAAATTTACACCTATAACTGTTTTTCCATTATTATGGTTGTCCCTTCTCCAACTTCAGAAATAACCTCTAAATAGTCCATAAAAGCTTCCATAACGGTAAAGCCAAGTCCAGAACGTTCTTCGTGAGGTTTTGTAGTGTATAGAGGTTTTCTAGCTTTTTCCACATTATCTATACCACTTCCTCTATCTACTACTTCTATGTGTAGTTTTTTTTCTTCTATTTCTGCATTTAAAAATATTTTTCCACCTTTGTTGTCATAACCATGAATTATAGAGTTAGTTACTGCTTCAGATACAGCTGTTTTAATGTCTGCCATATCATTAATTGTAGGGTCAAGATACATTATAAATCCAGAGATAGCCATTCTAGCAAAGGCCTCGTTTTGTGGTATAGCATCAAATTCAATTTTTACTTTGTTCATATGTACATCCTCCGTTAATATATTCTATAGCCTTTTCAACGGTATCTTTGTTTTCAATTATTTTATAAAGTCCTGATAAGGTATATATTCTTTCAAGATTACCTTTTATACCACAGACAGCAATTTTACCTCCAAGTAGAGTTATATCTTTATATCTACCTATTAGCATGCCAATGGCAGAGCTATCCATAAAATCAACCATCGAAAAATCTACAATTAGACTGTTACAGTTATTAATATTTAATTCTTTTCGTACACGATTTTTAATTAATTCTGAATTGCTATGGTCAAAATCTCCAAATAAATGTAATATTAATATTTTATCTATTATTTCTGTATGATATTTCAAAATGTTACCCTCCCTTTCGTCTATATATTTATTTTACAATATTTATCTAATCTTTCAATAAAAATAATCGAACAAATTATCCTAAAATACTTGCGTTTTCGCCAAAATATGATAGAATAGTGGTAGAAAATAATTTCGAAAGGTTGGTTACTATGGATGATTTGACTCCAAAGCAACGAGAAATATATGAATTTATAAAAAAAGAGGTTCGTTCTAAAGGCGTACCTCCTACAATTAGAGAAATGGGAAAGGCTGTTGGTCTTTCGTCTACATCTTCTATTCATCTGCATTTGAATAACTTAGAAGCTAAGGGATATATTGCTAGACCTAAGTCAAAAAATAGATGTATAGAAATATTGGAAGATGATTTTTATAATACCAATAATGATAATGTTGAGTATTGCAATATTCCTATAGTCGGAACTGTTGCAGCTGGTGAACCAATATTAGCAACAGAAAATATAGATGGGTATTTTCCTGTACCAGCAGAATATATTTCTGGTACTGAGAACTTTATGTTAAAAATAAAGGGAAATAGTATGACAAATGCTGGTATATTTAATGGTGATTTAGTATTGGTAAAACAGCAAAATACAGCTGAAAATAATGATATAGTTATTGCTATGATTGATGATTCTGCAACTTGTAAAAGATATTTTAAAGAGGAAGAATATATAAGGTTACAACCAGAAAATGATTCTTATGAACCTATTTATGTAAAAGATTGTACCATACTAGGACTAGTAAAAGGGTTGTTTAGGAGTTTTAAATAATGGATGCTTTCCTTGATTATTTAATTAAAAAGTCTGATATAAATAAAGAATTTTCGATAGAAAGTAATAATACAAAAAAGAAAATAAGTTGTAATGATATAAATTACAAAAAGATATTAGTTCCAAATGTTGATAGTTATGTTGTTTTTGATTTTGAAACTACTGGGATGAATCCATCAGTAAATAGAATTATTGAGGTTGGTGCTGTAAAGGTTATTGATAATAACATTGTGGATTCTTTTAGTCAGTTAATTAATCCCATGCAATATATTACAGCTAGGATATCAAGGGTCGTTAATATTACAAATTGTATGGTTGAAGATAGCCCTACGATAGAATATGTTCTTCCTAAGTTTTTAGAGTTTATAGGTGATTTTCCATTAGTTGCCCATAATGCTCGTTTCGATATGGGATTTTTGATTTCTAATGCTCATAGGCTGGGTTATGAAATAAATAACAATGTTTTGGATACATTATTATTAAGTCGTAGATTCAATAAGGATTGTGCAAAGCATAACTTAAATTATTTAACAAAGCATTTTAATATAAAGTTAGATCATGCTCATAGGGCATATTATGACGCATTGGCGACGTGTTCATTATACAAGATTATACAGTGTAGATACAACAATACCCTAGTCAATTAATGACTAGGGTTATTATTATGTATTAACCAATAAACATTTGACACCAGTACACAGTTCCATTAGTATATCCGAGTCCCATTTGTGTATAGTTTGCATTTAAAATATTAGCTCTATGCCCTTCTGAATTCATCCAAGCATTTACAACTGCTTCAGGTGTTTTTTGTCCCTTAGCAATATTTTCACCTGCTGTTTTATAAGATATACCAAATTGTTTCATCATATCAAAAGGTGAACCATATGTAGGAGATGTATGTGAAAAATAATTGTTATTTTTCATATCTTCTGCTTTAATTTGTGCTACATCAGATAAGTTTGAATTTAGTGTAAGTTCTTTTAAACCATTTTCTCTTCTGTGCTTATTTACTAAATTCAAAACTTGAGTACTATAGTTTAAACTGTCCTGAGAAATGGTTGTAGTTTCTGTAGATGCCTCTGTAGTAGGCTTTGTTGTAGTAACTTTTGTAGTTGTTTCAAAAGTATTTGTTGTATTAGTAGTTACTTCTGTGGTGAATTCAGTAGTTGGTTTAGTTTGAGTAGTAGCTTCTGTAGTAAATTCAAAAGTTGGTTTAGATTCTGTAGTCACTTCTGTGGAATCTTCAGAAGTTGTTATTTCCGTAGTAGGTAAAGTTATTGGCTTTTGCTCTGTATAAGTAGTAGTTTCAGTTGTCCATATACAATTTAACTTTGTAGTTGTTTCACAATTTTGTGAAAAAGTAGTACTTTCAGTAAAATTAGCATTGCATTGTTTATTTATAGTTTCAATATGTAAATTTTTATTTGTTGTTTCTGCATTTACAGAAAATGTCATTGCAACAGTAGCAAGTACCGTTATTATAATTGTCTTTTTCATAATATTCTCCTTTTCAAGTTGCAAATTTATAACAGTTTCAGATAGACGTCTATGAAAGCTATTATACGGTAATATACACTATAAATAAATGATAAATATATGGAATATGTGGAAATAATAGTTTAAAAAGGAACTAAATAGGTATATATAAGAGCATTTATGTAGATTATTTAATATAATTTCAAAATTTTACTTGAAACAATCACCAATATATCATACAATAGAAGTATTGTAATCATAGAAAGGAAAAATTTACTTATGGCAACACCAGATATTAATTTAATAAATAAACGAAGAATTTTTGGTATTATTTCTCACCCAGATGCAGGTAAAACTACATTAACTGAAAAATTACTTCTTCATGGGGGAGCTATTCACCAAGCTGGTACAGTTAAGGCTAGAAAAGGTAGAAGTGCTAAATCTGACTGGATGGAAATTGAAAAACAGAGAGGTATTTCTGTTACTTCCTCTGTAATGCAGTTTGAATATCAAAATAAAATAGTATCTATTATGGACACACCAGGACATAATGATTTCGGTGAAGATACGTATAGAATACTTACGTCTGTTGACTCTGCTGTAATGGTTATTGACGCAGCGAAGGGTGTAGAAGCACAGACTGAAAAACTTTTTAAAGTATGTAGTATGAGAGGTATTCCTATCTTTACATTTATGAATAAGTTAGATAGAGATGCAAATGAGCCTCTTTCTTTATTGGAAGAACTTGAAAATGCTCTTGGTTTACCTTCTGTTGCTGTAACATGGCCAATCGGCAATGGTGCGTATTTTGAAGGTGTATATGATAGATTAAAAAATGTTGTTCACTTATTTAAAGAAAAAAGAACAATACAGCTTTCGGAAGAAGGCGTCTTTGATAAACAGTTAGATGATATTTTATTCCACGAAAATTTAGCTAATTTAAGAGATGAGATTGAACTCCTTGATGGTGCAGGCAATGAATTTGATATGGACCTTATTTCTAAAGGAAAGCTTTCTCCAGTATTTTTTGGTACTGCTCTTGCTGATTTTGGCGTAACAGAATTTTTAGAGCACTTCTTAGATATGTCCCCTGCTCCAGGTGCAAGAAAAACTACTACAGGAGAAGTTCAACCTACAGATGGCTTTTTCTCTGGATTTATATTTAAGATTCAAGCAAATATGAACCCTGCTCATAGAGATAGACTTGCATTTTTAAGAATATGTTCTGGTACTTTTGAAAGAGGTATGGCAGTCACACTTTCAAGAACTGGCAAGGCTATGAAATTAAATCAGTCTACTCAGTTAATGGCCAATGAGAGAGAAACTGTAGATACAGCAATAGCTGGTGATATTATAGGTATATATGATTCTGGTAATTATCAGATAGGAGATACTCTTACAACAAGTAAAGAGAAACTTTTCTTTGAACCTCTCCCTACTTTCCCTCCAGAATTATTTATGAGAGTAAGACCAGTAGATACGATGCGTGCTAAGCATTTCCAAAAAGGTGTAGACCAGTTGGCTCAGGAAGGTGCTATACAGATATATAAGAATGAATATAATGAAGTTGTTCTCGGGGCTGTTGGTGCTTTGCAGTTTGAAGTTTTTGAATATAGACTTTTAAATGAATACAATTCTAGTGTAAGAATGGAGCCAATGAATTTTAGTGTTGCAAGATGGGTAAGAAATAAAACTGGTGAGGAACTTCACGAATATGAAAATTCAAGATGTACATTAGTTTATGACCATTTCGATAGACCAATATTGCTTTTTGCAAATCAATATACATTAAATACATTTATGGACAAAAATTCAGATATTGACCTTGTAGAAGCTCTTGCCGTTGATGATAATTTCTAAAAATCTAAAAATGACACATTTGAGATTTATATCAAATGTGTCATTTTTTTATGGTTTAATTATAAACCTGCAACTTGTATTGAATCAAATGCTAAAGATGGAGAACCAATAGCAGATGAATTAAATTTTAAATCATTTCCTATATCTTTTACATCAGAAAGAAGATTGTAGAAATTTCCAGCTATAGTTATTTGTTCAACAGGGGCAGTGATTTTACCATTTTCTATTAAAAATCCTTCTGCTGCTAATGAGAAATCACCTGAAATACTATTTGCTCCAGAATGAAGACCGGCAACATCTGTGATCAATAATCCATTGTTAATATCTGATAATAAATCTTCAAATTCTGTAATTCCATTTTGTATAAAGAAGTTAGTTGTGCTTACTCCAACAGTTCCTCTAAATGATGACTTAAAACCATTTCCTGTACTTTGTACGCCATCTTTATTTGCTGTTTTTAGATTATATAAATATGTTTTTAAAATACCATTTTCAACAACATTTTTATTATAACTTGCTACGCCTTCGCTATCAAAAGGAGTTGTGGCATAACCATTATCCAAAAGAGGATAGTCACAGATAGTAATTTTAGAACTATAGACTTTTTCACCGAGCTTTCCTGATAATAAAGAAAATCCTTTTTGAACATTGTCAGCTAAAAAGGCACTACTAAAAACTTGTAACATATCTGCAACAACTTCATTTTTTATAATAGTTTTGTATGTATTGCTCTTAACACTTGTTCCACACAAAGAGTTTATAACTTTTTTGCCAGCAGTGTTTGCTAACTCAATAGGATTAAAGCTTGATATATCATTGCCAATCCATATCTCTCCAGACTCTTTTGTGCTATTATTTTCTTGAGCCATTATTCCAATATAAGCAACTGCATAATTTTGTTTGTCAGATAGCTCCATTCCTTTAGAATTTGCGATATATACACTTGAATCTCCTGTATTTATAAGAGAAGTATTTACAGCAGTAATTCTTTTATCATAGGTGTAAGCAGCTTTTTCCATTTTTAAAGCTAAATCTATTTTATCGTTAGCTGTAAGTTTATTTAAATTTGTATTGTATAGGTCTAAATCTGGATATTCAGAACTTCCTTCATAAATAAATTCTTTTTCATCATTTTCGAGCAATTTAGCATTTATCTTAGCTGTTGATATTACTTCTGGAATAATTGATTCATCTACGGTTTCACTGTAATAATAGCCCATTTTTCCGTTATAAATACCCCTAAAACCAAAACCAGAGGTTTCGCTATTTTGATATTTTTCTATTTGCTCTTTATATATATTAACACTAAAAGATTTTCTTTCACTATAGTATATTTCATATTCACTAAAACCTTCATCTTTTGCTTTAGCAAATAAGATGTTTTTAAAGTCTTTTATATCCATTAGTTTTTACCTCCTACTGTAATATTTTGAACTCTTAGCATAGGTTGACCAACGCATACAGGAATAGAACCACTGGATGCACCACACATTCCTTCGGCTAATTCTAAATTATCAGAAACCATATCTATATTTTTAAGGACTTCGTGACCTTTTCCAATAAGAGTGGCACTACGTACAGGTTCGCATATCTTACCATTTCTGACGATATATGCTTCATTAACAGCAAAATTAAATTCTCCACTAGCAGTATTAACTGAACCACCACCCATATACTTAGCATACAAACCATATTCTGTATTTGATATAATATCCTCTTTTTTGTCCTTACCAGAAGCTATATACGTATTAGTCATTCGGGAAACTGGTATAAATTTATAAGATTCTCGCCTAGATGAACCTGTAGGTTTCATACCAATTTTAGCACCATTAAATCTATCAACCATATAATTTTTTAATATACCGTTTTCAATTAAAATATTTTTCTGGGCTGGTACACCTTCGTCATCTACATTAATTGAACCCCAGCTATTTGGAATGGTGCCATCATCTATTGCAGTAACTTTGTCAGATGCAATTTTTTCTCCTATTTTATCGGTAAATACAGATGCTTTTTTTGCTATAGCAGCAGCTTCAAGACCATGACCACAAGCTTCATGGAAGATAACCCCACCAAAACCGTTATCCATAATAACAGGCATTTTACCACTTGGGCAATCTTTTGCATTAAGCATTGTAACTGCAGAACGAGCAGCTTCATTTGCTATCTCTTTTATGTTAATATTATTTAAAAATTCAATACCCTTCATTGCACCAGGACCAAAATAACCAGTTTGCTTTTCACTTTCATTAGAGGCTACAGCATTTACTGATAAACGGCTTCTAGTTCTTTCGTCTGTTACATAAAGATTTTCAGTGTTTGCAATTAAAATATTTTGTATAGAATCCATATAACTAATATTTGTTTGAGTGATTAATGAATTATATTTAAAAGCAGTATCACTACCCTCTTTCATAATTTCAACAATTTTGTTACTATATAATGAACTAGGATAAATTTTTATATTGTTATTATTTATTTTTCTATAATCTATATCGTTAAATATAATTTGTTTTTGACTAGAATTTCCACTTATTGCTGTAGCCCCATTTTTAGCTAAATTAATAAGACTTTCTCTATCTTTTTTGTTTGTATACACGTAAACCATACGGTCTTTGTTTATAATTCTTATACCTATACCAAAATCTATACCGCTTAATGCTCTTTCTAATTTACCATTTATAAGTCCTAATGAATTTTTTTTGTTGCTTTCGACAAATACTTCTGCAAATTCAGCACCTGTTGAAGTTGCAGCATATAATATATCACTTACTAATAATTTATCTAACATATCATACCTCCGTTAAATATATAGGCATATTAATAATTCAAGATTTATTGTATCATATATTTTAGGGTTAAGCTATAAAATTTTTAATTAAATTAAAAGACCTACCTGTGGGTATTAGGTAGGTCTAAGGTAATATTAAATTTGAGGAAAAGTAATTTTAAAGCAAGAACCATTACCTATTTCACTTATAACATCAATGTGTCCGTTATGTTGCTCAATAATCCATTTTGCAATAGATAAACCTAAACCATTTCCGTCAATTTCCTTATTTCTTGATTGGTCGGCTCTGTAAAATCTATCAAAGATATGGTTAATGTTTTCTTGTTCCATACCAATACCCTTATCTGTTACAGTAAAAAATGGTTTTCCATCTTCATAACCTGTATTTACATCAATAATTATTGGCTTATCTGCACTATACTTTATTGCATTATCTACAAAGATCCACATTAACTGTTTTATTAAATGTTCATCAATATTAGCTGTAACAGAGCTGTTTCCAGTAAATTTTATTGATATTTTTGGGTCCATAACAGTTGCTTCTTTTACAACATCTTCAGCTATAATAGAAATATCCTCAGGTTTTAATTGTGCTGTTTGGGTTTTATTATCTGTTCTAGCCAAGAATAACAGTTGTTTAATTAAATTAGCCATATGTTCAGTTTCATACTTAATAGATGAAATAGATTCTTCTAAAACCTCAGTATCTGATTTGCCCCATCTGTCAATTAAATTGACATAGCCTTGAATAACGGATATAGGAGTCCTTAATTCGTGAGAAGCATCAGAAATAAATTGCTTTTGTTTTTCAAATGATTGGTCAAGTCTTGAAATCATATCATTAAATGTAATAATAAGCTTTTTTATTTCGTCATCTGTTTCAGGAACTTCTATTCTTTGCTGTAAGTCGTTTATACTTATGTTTTCAGCCGTTTCAGTAATATTCCTTATAGGCTTAAGTATTTTGTTTGCTATATACTTACCAGCATAATAAGATATGAAAAATGCTATTATATTAATAATAATAAATAGAATAACAAAATTCCTCATTATAGAATATTCATGGCTATATGTTCTAAATATACCTATATCATATACCTTATCATTGTACTTCACTTCTCTGTGAGTAAACATATATGGTTGATTGGATATTGTTTTAGTATGAAACCTATTATCTGAACTGTTTTTTTTCTGTTGCCTATTGTTCTCCATAGGTGGCTCAAAAGAAGGGAATTCATCAGGGTTTTTCATTGTATCTGCAAAAAATTTATTATCCCTTAGAGTAACTCTAATATCAATATATTTATTATCTGTTATTTTTTGTAGGTTTTCTTTTGTTATTTCTCCACCGTTTTTAATATATTCTTCTACTTTAGTAGCTGTATCATTAATTTCTTTTTTAGAAACACTGGAATAATACATCCACGCATTAAATACTATTAAAATAGAAATTATAAATAATACAATACAAAAGAAAAGAGTGTATAAATAAGTAACTTTTTTACTTATAGGCATATTTTTAAATTTAGTTAATTTTATTTTTTTACTCATCTTTTGCAAAATAACCAACACCTCTTATAGTATGAATAAGTTTAACATCAAATCTATCATCAATTTTAGTTCTTAAATATCGTATATATACATCTACTACATTAGTTTCACCGATGTAATCGTATCCCCAAACTTGATTTAAAATTTGATTTCTAGTAATAACTATATTTTTGTTCTGTAATAAATAAACAAGTAATTCAAATTCACGCTTTGTAAGCTCTATTTCCTCCTCTTTGTATTTAACACTGTGTTTTTGCAAATCGACAGACAAATCTTTTAATGTAAGAATATTTTCATTATTCTCCTTATTATTTATAGTAGTGTGTCTCAAAGCTACTCTAATTCTGGCCAATACTTCTTCTATTGCGAAAGGTTTTGTTATGTAGTCATCAGCACCATTATCAAGACCTAATACTTTATCCATAACTTCCCCTTTAGCTGTAAGCATAATGATAGGAACACTAGATTCTTTTCTTATTCTTCTACATACTTCTATACCGTTTAATTGAGGAAGCATTAAATCTAATAATATTATATCAGGTTCATGTTCAAAAAAGCTTTCTATACCACTTCTACCATCATTTGCAACAAAAACTTCATATCCTTCGTGTTTTAACTCTAGTTCTACAAATCTAGCTAATTTTGTTTCATCTTCAACAATAAGTACCTTTTCTTTTTTATCTTCCATGTATAACACCCTCTTTTATAAATTATCAGTTATATAAAAATAAACGGATATGGTTTATTTCCATTACCCGTTTATTATAGTACAAAAATATTTTTAAAACACAATTAATCCAACATTAAAAATGGATTAGAAAATTACATAGTTTCAGGTTCTGGATATTCAACACCAAAAGTTTCAACTGTAACATTTTTCATAATCTGGTCTTCATATGGTCTATCATAGTGGTCAGTTGGACATTCTGCAATTTTATTTACGTTTTCCATACCTTCAATTACTTTACCAAATGCAGCATAAGAACCATCAAGATGAGGAGCATTCTGATGCATAATAAAGAACTGTGAACCAGCTGAGTTTGGATTCATAGCTCTGGCCATTGATAATACACCGGCAGTGTGCTTTAAATCGTTTTTAACACCATTTCCAGCAAATTCGCCCTTGATACCGTAACCAGGACCACCCATACCAGTGCCATCAGGACAACCACCCTGAATCATAAAACCTTTGATTACTCTGTGGAAAATAAGACCATCATAGAAACCATGGTTTATAAGACTGATAAAGTTGTTTACAGTATTAGGTGCAATCTCTGGATATAATTCAGCTTTGATTACATCTCCATTTTGCATATTAATTGTTACTATTGGATTTTTAGACATAATTTTTCTCCTTTTCATTTTATAATATTTTAATTGGTGTAAAGCCAAGATAATCGGCAGAAACCAATGAATATTCTACATTATTTTTATTTCCTATTAAACTGTTGTCGTATTTCTTTTTGCCATGTAAATGACCATACACAACCCTTTTTATATTGTGTTTTTCGATTAGTTCAATAAATTCTGACCTATCGTGTTTATCATTTGTTGGTGGAAAATGCATCATTAATATTATATTATCATTAAATTTACTACTATTAACGGCACTTTCTAGTGAAAGTTTTAACCTACCAACTTCTCTAAGATATATTTTTTTATCATGGTCAGTATATCTTGTATCTCCCGGACAAATCCAACCTCTAGTTCCACAAATTAAATAATTTTCAAATTCATAAAAATTATTTTTTAAAAAGCTCATACTATCAAACATTTCGTTTAATTTTTGTGTAGAATTCCAATAATAGTCATGATTTCCGGTTAATAAAATCTTTTTACCTTTTAAGTTATCTATAAATTCTAAATCTGGGGTAGCTTCATTTAAATTCTTTCCCCAAGAAACATCTCCTGGGACTAAAACAGTATCATCTTCTGACACAGTAGAATTCCATCTTTCCAATATTTTCTGAGGGTGGTCTTTCCATACAGAATCAAATATATCCATAGGCTTTTCTTTATAAAAACTTAAATGTAAATCTGACATTGCATATAGGGACATAATTTTCTCCTAAGCTGAGTAAAGTTTTAAGGTTGCTTCTAATTCTATATTAAATTCAGATAGCTTTTTAATATTACCTTCTCTATACAAAAGCAAGAAACGATTGTTATATTCAGCCATCTGTTCATTATTTCCATGGTAATAAAGATTATGTATATTCTCCATAATTTTATTGACAATAATATCCTTTGTTTCTTGGATATTTTGTGTTTCAAAAAGCTCATTACGAATATAGTCCATTTCTTTATCCAAATTAAATGCTATTTCAGCAGAACTTTGGAGCTTATATTTAAGTTCTTCTGGAATTTTTCCTTCGTACTTATATTTTAAGGAATGTTCTATTGTTGACCAGAAATTCATTGCAAGAGTTCGAATTTGAACTTCGCACACAACATCTTTTCTAGTTTCTCCATATAATATAGGGTATTTAATGGTGATATGATAGCTCCTGTAACCACTTTCTTTTGGATTTCCAACGTAATCTTCTTCCTCAAGGATTTTCATATCAAAATCACTACGTTGCCTTATAATGTTCACGACAGTGTCAATATCAGCAACAAATCGACATATTATTCTAATACCGGCTATATCCTCTAATTTATCAATAGCTTGATTAATAGGTATATTCCTTCTATTAGCTTTTTCGAGTATACTAGAGACTTTTTTTACTCTGCCCTCAACCTGTTCAATGGGACACTGCTTATCAAGTCGCATATAATCTCTCTTTATTCCATTAAATTTTATAACTAATTCATCAACTGCCTGTTCAAAAGGCAATAGCTCTTTTTGCCAATTTATTATACCCATTAAATCCCTCCTTGCTCATTAACTAATTTTAACATACAACTGAGTAAATTTCAATCTTACTTGTCAATAAATTGGCATTAAAATTTTTTAAAGACTTGCCTTTTTATATAATTACATTATATAATGTTTATATATGATGTAAAAGGAGTGATTTTTTGATTAGACCAATTATGAAAGATGTTTTGTTTTTAAAACAAAAGGCAGATATTGCAACAAAAGAAGACTTGCAGATAGTAATTGATTTATTAGATACATTAAAGGCTAACGAGGAACATTGTGTAGGTATGGCTGCAAATATGATAGGTGTTGCAAAGAGAATTATTGCAGTAAATGTAGGTTTTATGAATATAGCAATGATTAATCCATATATAGTACGGAAGGCTAATCCTTTTGAAACAGAGGAAGGTTGTTTATCTTTATTAGGTGTTCGAAAAACAACTAGATATGAAAATATTGAAGTTGAATATTTGGATATTAATTTTAGAAAACAGAAACAGAAATTTACAGGTTGGACTGCACAGATAATACAACATGAAGTTGACCATTGTGATGGTATCATTATATAAAAAAGGACGGAGTAATTTCCGTCCTTTTTGTAAATTATCAATTAACCAAAGTATCTGTTTAAAAGACCAGCAAATGCCTTACCATGTCTTGCTTCATCTCTAGCCATTTCATGAACTGTATCATGAATAGCATCAAGATTCTGCTGTTTAGCAAGCTTAGCTAATTCAACTTTACCAGCTGTTGCACCATTTTCAGCTGCAACTCTTAATTCAAGGTTCTTCTTAGTAGATGCAGTAACAACTTCACCTAACATTTCTGCAAACTTAGCTGCGTGTTCAGCTTCTTCAAAAGCAATTCTCTTATATGCTTCTGCAACTTCAGGATAACCTTCTCTATCAGCTACTCTGCTCATTGCAAGGTACATACCAACTTCTGTACATTCACCATTGAAGTTTTCTCTAAGACCTTCAACAATCTTAGGGTCAATACCTTCTGCAATACCTACTTCATGTTCAGCAGCCCAAGATAATTCACCAGTCTGTTCCTTAAACTTTTCAGCACCTGCACCACAGATAGGACACTTCTCAGGTGGGCAATCACCTTCATGTACATAACCACAAATAATACAGACAAATTTTTTCATAATCTTTTACCTCCATAGAATAAATTTATTTTTGTTTAATAATTATTATTAACTGTAACCTCATTATACACAAATGAGAGTATTTTGTCAATAGGTAAAATAAAAAAATAAAAAAATTATCGTTGAATATCAAATACCACATTTTTTAAATTTAGAATAGAACAAAATTTATAAATTCAATATTGGTAGTAAAAGCGACACATAAAACTAAGTTGAAAGATGAAAATCAGATATTATATATCACAAAAGTATGGTGGCAACCTCACGACAAAATATTAAAACTGTAAGTCAGAGTAGATAAAGGTGAAGAAATATTTTATTGATATATAAAAATATAGTTTAAAAGATGGACGAAGACATTAGGAAGTGTAGTAAAAAACAAATTATTATAAAAAAACGTTTAAACTTCCATATTTAAAATTATATAGTAGCAAAGTATTTAAGCGTAATGTAAAATTTGATTACAATATAAAGAACTCTAGTCAATTTGCTTTGCAAAATCTCTATTTTCTCATTGAATATTCTTTTTAATGTTATAGAGCAACCAATCGTTGATATTTTAACAATACAATATACATTATTAAAAAAACCTTCTTGACAATATATATATATATAATTATATGCACAATTATAACATTTTTATTGTGTTGAGAGGAGATAAAATTATGAAGAAAAAAATTGCTTTATTGTTAAGTTGTGCTACTATGATATTAGGTTCGTTAAATGTATTTGGTGCTGTTGGTTTAATAGTTAATAATAAAACCTATGTTCCTGTTAGGGGAGTGTTTGAGGAACTTGGATTTAATGTAACTTATGACAAAGAAAATGCCACAGCAATTATAATTGATTCAAATTTTACTATAAAAATACCTAAAGATAAAACTTATTTTTTTGTTAATAGCAATTCTATAAGTCCGGATTCTCCTCAAAAAATTATAAATGGAAATATGTATTTACCATTACGAGCTATAGCTGATAGTATTGGTGCAGATATAAGCTGGAACTCAGAAACAAAAATAGCACATGTATCATATAAAGGTAAAGATTCATATATTTCCACTAAAACTACAATACCTGTAAAATCTACTACTAGCAGTTCTTCTATTATTGACAATACGACTACACATCCTTTTTATTTCTTTAATGGAATTGAATTAGGAGAAAACTTAGATACTAGAGATGGTAGTGAAGTAAGGCAAAAAAATAGAGCTAGAACCAATCTAGTTACAGTACCGTATAACTGTACAATTACAAGCACAGAATACAGTGTTCGAGTGTTCTATTACAATGCAGATGGTAGTTTCAAAAAATGTGAGGCTAGTAAAAATAAAGACCTTTACAAGGGAGATAGCGTAAGACTTGTATTTATTCCTAGTGACGGCAATGAAATTACAGATGCGACAACCATTTACAATGACGTTAAAATTACAGAGAATACCTGTATTTGGTATGCTTTAGGAGATTCAATAACACAAGGCTTTTATAGCTATACAGATGGAGATGGTACTGAAACTGGTAGTTCTATTAAAGTAACGAGTGATTGTTGGGCAAATAAGGTAGCTGAAATAAATAATTATAAATTAATTAATTATGGTGTTGGTGGTTCGGGTTTTGTACATAATGGAACAGTTTTAGACAAGTTAAATGCAAAAGCTCACGTTGATACTATCGATTTTTCTAATGCGCTGACCTTGTTACCATAGCATTCGGGGTAAACGACTGGAAATATAATATGGCTTTAGGTAGTATGGAAGATGATGTTGCAACAGGTGAATCACTTTATGCAAATATGCGTTATGTAATAGAAAAGATTTTGGGCGATAGTCCTTCGTGTAAAATTGTTGTAATTACTCCTATTAATTGTTCTAAATGGGGAAATGAAAATACAAATTATGGACTTGGAGTTAAATTTCCAAATAATGGGACGCTTGAAGATATTTTTAATGCAGAAGTCGAAGTTTGCAAATATTATGGAGTTGAATATATAGATATGACACACAGCTCTTTTATCAACAATAAAAACATTACGGAAATTCTTCCAGATGGAGTTCATCCATCCTTGGAAGCACATAAAATAATGGGTGAGGAAATTGCGAAAAAGATACAGTATATTGTTAAGTAAAAAAATGAAATGTAATATATAAGATATGTTGTATCATTTTTTATTACAAGGCTAAAAAATGATATATTATTTATTTGGAATTGATTACAGTTATTGGAAGTTAAAAAACATTTCAGTCAATATCCTAAAAATACTAAAATTTATAATCTTTAACAGGTTTTTATTTCACGGTTTAAATCGTGGGATGAAAGCCTGTTTTTTTATGTTATAGAGTAACAAAAAATTTAGTTTTATTAGGGATAGACAAAGAACTTTGGCATAATTTGAATTCCACAAGGGGTTTAGTAAAAAATAATTTATTTTTTAGAATAAATTAATAAATATTGCAAAAATATGATATAATTATTTTGCAAAAAGAAATGGTGTAATGAAGGAGGATTTTTATGAAAAATGCTTTTATGAAGTTAATGCTACTTATCACATTAACTGTGAATTTTTTGGTACCGGTTTATGCTGAAGATTATGTAGATATTAACAACGCTTATATGGAAACGATAAGTGCACTTCATAGTGAACTTAGTTATAATTTTAAATATGACGATTATATAAGAATACATAGTATAGCATTGTACGATATAAATAAAGATGGAATAAATGAAATGTTTGTAAAAGTTGGAGGCTGTGAAGCAAATTATATATATTTTGTTTTTACATTTGTTAATGGAAAGGTAGATATGTTAGGATCTTTTAGTGGTGGTCATTCAAGTTTATTTGAATATACAGGAAATGGAGTATCATTGTATTATGTAAATCAAGGATATGAAGTTTTATCTACGATCTCAATGACAGATAACTATCAACTCTCATTGAAACATGAATCTGAAAACAATAATAATATCAGTGATAAAACAATTCAACCTTCAACCATAATTGATGAAACAGTAGTTGATTTATAGTTCTTTACTAGAAAAATACATGTTAGATGCGAATATTAAAAATTTTTAAACGGGAGTAGTTTTTCTTATTCTTGTTGTAGTTCTTGAATTTGATTTAAGGGTGGTCAGATTGTCGGACTGCCCTTCTTTTATATACATTTGCATTATAGAAAAGAGGAATTACCAAAAAGATAATTCCTCATGTTATAACTTGCCCTTAACGTATTAAATTTTTTGAACTTTTATTATACTGTCCAAAATAAATTCCATCTTATAGAAATCTATAGGATTTTATCCCTTATATAACGACTTTGTAAAAATAACTAAACAAGCTTTATACGTAGATATATAAACCCTATAAGAACGCATTAAAAATACTTAATTTTAGTTCATTGCCTTTGCAACTTCGTCAGCAAAGTTTTCTTCCTTCTTTTCGATACCTTCACCAGTTTCGAAACGAACAAAGCCCTTAACCTGAACATCAGCATTGATTGACTTAGCAACATTCTGAATGTACTGAGCAACGCTTTCCTTGTCACCCTGAACATATTCCTGATCTAAGAGGCAAATTTCTTTCATTTCCTTCTTTAATCTACCAGTAAGCATCTTTTCAAGGATATTTTCTGGTTTACCAGCATTCTTAGGGTCATTCTTAGCCTGTTCAAGAAGAAGAGCTTTTTCATGTTCGATAAAGTCGGCTGGTACATTATTTTCAGCAACATACTTAGGATTCATAGCAGCAATCTGCATTGCTACATTCTTACCACATTCAACTAAAGCAGCATCCTTAGAATCAGTAGCAAATTCAACGATAACAGCAATCTTACCACCTGCATGGATATAAGAAACATAGAAAGTATTACCATCGTTAGTGTACTTTTCAAATCTTCTGATAGAAAGCTTTTCGCCGATAACAGAAATCATATCATTTAAAGCATCCTGAACAGTAGCAAATTCGCCACCCCATGGAGAAGCTAAAAATTCATCAACGTTAGCACAGTTGTTTGTAACAACATGCTGAGCAACTTCCTTAACGAAGTTCTGGAATTTTTCGTTCTTTGCAACGAAGTCAGTTTCACTGTTTACTTCTACAGCAACAGCAACTGAGTTATCTTCAGAAATGTAAGCGTAGCTTAAACCTTCTGCAGCAATTCTACCAGCCTTCTTAGCAGCATTTGCAAGACCCTGCTTTCTTAAATATTCAATAGCAGCGTCCATGTTACCGTCAGTTTCAACAAGTGCATTCTTACAAGCACTCATACCAACGCCAGTTCTTTCTCTTAATTCCTTAATTAAAGCAGCAGTTACAGCCATTTTAAAACCTCCTGTTTTTAATCTTAGTTATTTTGTATTTTAAAATCATAACCATCATAGGTTATTAATATTTTTTAAATCAGAACAAATTAACGACCTTAATTTGTGACCTGTGCTACAAGCCATCGAATTTATCTTTCTGATTCACTAATAAAAAGGCTTCAGCCTTATGGCTAAAGCCTCATTAAATCATTTATTAATTATTCAGCATCTTCTGCAGGAGTATCCTGTTCGCCCTGCTTAGATTCGATAACAGCATCAGCCATTCTGCCAGCAATAAGCTTAACAGCTCTGATAGCATCATCATTACCTGGAATAACGTAATCAACTTCTTCAGGGTCACAGTTTGTATCAACAATAGCTACAATAGGAATATTTAAGCTGTGAGCTTCCTGAACAGCAATCTTTTCTTTTCTTGGGTCAACGATGAACATTACATCAGGAATCTTCTTCATTTCCTTAATACCACCGATGTTCTTGTCAAGCTTTTCCTTTTCCTTCATAAGCTTAGCAACTTCCTTCTTAGGAAGAACGTCCATAGTACCATCTTCGATCATAGCATCGATTTCAGCTAACTTCTTGATTCTAGTCTTGATAGTTTCGAAGTTAGTGAGCATACCACCTAACCATCTTTCGTTTACATAGTACATACCACATCTTTCAGCTTCTTCCTTGATAGAATCCTGAGCCTGCTTCTTTGTACCAACGAAAAGAACTTCACCACCATCTTTAACGATGTTAGCAATTGCCTGGTAAGCATCTTCAACCTTCTTAACTGTCTTCTGAAGGTCAATAATATAGATACCATTTCTTTCAGCAAAGATATACTCTGCCATCTTAGGGTTCCATCTTCTAGTCTGGTGACCGAAATGAACACCTGCTTCTAATAACTGTTTCATTGAAATAACGCCCATTATTTCGTCCTCCTTATGGTTAATTTCCTCCACGAACCTTACAAAGAACTTGCGATAATACAAGCACCATCTTTGCTAAATAATTCGTGTGCGTTTTTTACAACGTCGATATTATAACATACAATAAATATAAAAGCAAGCATTTTTTTGTAAAAATAACTATAAATATTCATTGTATAAAAAAAGTAAGCCTTAGGCTTACTCTAGTGCACGATCAGGGACTCGAACCCTGGACCTTATGATTAAGAGTCATCTGCTCTACCAACTGAGCTAATCGTGCATATTAAATTATATAAAGGTAAAGTGCACGATCGGGGACTCGAACCCCGGACCTTATGATTAAGAGTCATCTGCTCTACCAACTGAGCTAATCGTGCATATTAAATTATATAAAGGTAAAGTGCA
>UQYD01000025.1 GCA_900545305.1 uncultured Eubacterium sp. | reverse complement strand
CATTAGTTTCTCACAATGACAAGAGTTTGTTTCTTATTAATTCTGGTATGGCTTCTTTAAATCCTTTCTTTTCAGGTCAGCAGGTCCCACCAAGAAAGAGAGTAACAACTTGCCAGAAGTGTATCAGAACAGGCGATATTGAAAATGTAGGTAAGACTGCACGTCATGGTACATTCTTCGAAATGCTTGGTAACTTCTCTTTTGGTGACTACTTTAAGAGAGAAGCCATTAACTGGGCATGGGAATTCTTTACACAGGTAGTAAAGCTTCCTGAAGACAGACTTTATGTTTCTGTATATCAGGATGATGACGAAGCATTCGATATTTGGAACAAGGAAATTGGTCTTGCTCCAGAAAGAATTTTCAGAATGGGTAAGGAAGACAACTTCTGGGAACATGGTGTAGGTCCATGTGGGCCATGTTCTGAAATCTACTACGACAAGGGTGAAGAATACGGCTGTGGACAGCCTGGTTGTACAGTAGGTTGTGACTGTGACAGATATATGGAAATCTGGAACCTTGTATTCACTCAGTTCTGTAAGGAAGAAGACGGTTCTTATTCTAATCTTGACCACCCTAACATTGATACTGGTATGGGTCTTGAAAGAATTGCAACTGTTATGCAGGGTGTAAACTCTATTTTTGATGTAGATACAGTAAAGGCTATTAGAGATAAGGTATGTGCTCTTGCCGGCGTTGAATATGGTGTAAATGAAAAGACTGATATTTCTATCAGAGTTATTACTGACCATATTCGTTCAGTTGCATTTATGACAGCTGACGGTGTACTTCCTTCTAATGAAGGTAGAGGTTATGTATTAAGAAGACTTTTAAGACGTGCTGCTAGACATGGTAGACTTCTTGGTATTGAAGGCAACTTTATGACAGAAGTATGTAAGGTTGTTATTGAAAATTCCGGTAAGGCTTATCCTGAACTTGTTGATAAGAAGGACCATATCTTCAATATTTTAAATAATGAAGAAAGTAGATTTGCTGCAACTATTGATACAGGTCTTTCACTCTTAAAGCAGAAGATTGAAGAAATCAAGGCTCAGGAAGGCGAAGATATTCTCGGTGGTGCAGATTCATTCAAGCTCTACGATACTTATGGTTTCCCAGTTGAATTAATGGAAGAAATTCTTGAAGAACAGGGTATGACAATGGATATGGAAGCCTTCAAGGCTGAAATGCAGAAGCAGAAAGAAAGAGCTAGAAATGCAAGAGCAACAGACACTTATATGGGTGCTGATGAGACTGTATTCAACCAGCTTGACCCTGCTATGTCTACTGAATTTGTTGGTTATACAGATTACAGCTATGCTGGTGCAAAGGTTCTTGCTATTGTAAGCAATGACGCTGTTGTAGATACTGCAAGTGAAGGCGATAAGGTTTCTATCGTTGTTGACAAGACTCCTTTCTATGCTGAAATGGGTGGTCAGGTAGGCGACTGTGGTACAATGCACAACGATAACTGCAACATTAAGATTAATGATTGTGTTAAGTTTGGTGGCAACAAGTTTATCCACACAGGTGTTGTTGAAAATGGTCAGATTAAGGTTGGCGATACTATTGACCTTGATATTGATGTAAAGAATAGAATGGATATTGCTAGAAACCATACAGCAACTCATATTTTACAGGCTGCTTTAAGAGAAGTTTTAGGTTCTCATATTGAACAGGCCGGTTCATATGTTTCAAAGGATAGATTGCGTTTTGACTTTACTCACTTTGAAGCTATTAGCAAGGAAGATTTAGCTAGAGTTGAACACATTGTAAATGAAAAAATTCTTGCAAGTATTCCAGTAAAAATGGAAGAAATGCCTATGGAAGAAGCTAAAAAGCTTGGTGCTATGGCACTCTTTGGTGAAAAGTACGGCGATGTAGTAAGAGTTGTAAGTGTTGGTGATTACTCTGTTGAATTCTGTGGTGGTACTCACATTTCAAATTCTTCTCAGATTGGCTCATTTAAGATTATTTCTGAAACTGGTGTAGCTGCTGGTACAAGAAGAATTGAAGCTCTTACAGGTGCAGGCGTTCTTAATCATTATGAAGATGTTGAATTCCTTTTAAATAATATCTTCGGTGTATTACGTACTAACTCTAAGAATATTATTTCTAAGATTGAACACGTTCTTGAAGAAAATAAACAGCTTTCAAGCGAATTAGAAAGTCTTAAATCTAAGCTTTCTGGTGGTCTTGTAGATGAAATTATTGCTAAGGCTGAAGATGTAAACGGCTTTAAGTATGTTTCTGCTAAGGTAAGTGGCATTGATATGAATGCTCTTAGAAATATGGGTGACCAGATTAAGGAAAAGAGTGGCGAAGGTGTTATCGTTCTTGCATCTGATGTAGACGGTAAGGTTAATTTTGTTGTTATGTGTAGTGATGAGGCTGTTAAGAAGGGTGCTAAAGCCGGCAATATTGTAAAAGCTGCTGCAACTGTTTGTGGTGGTGGCGGTGGTGGCCGTCCAAATATGGCTCAGGCTGGTGGTAAAGACCCATCTAAGATTGATGAAGCCCTTGCAACTGCTAAGACAACTGTTGAGGATATGTTAAAATAATGGAAGCCAGTTTAGCTTATAAAACAAAAAAAATAGTTGAAAAATATGGTTTCAGTTTTAAGAAGAACTTTGGTCAGAACTTTCTCGTTGATGAGAGAGTTCTGGGCAAAATTGTGTCTTCAGCTGAAATTTCAAAAGACGATGTGGTTATAGAGGTAGGTCCCGGTATAGGTACACTTACACAGGCTCTTGCAAAAGAGGCTTATAAGGTTGTAGCTGTAGAAATAGATACTACCCTTGTGCCTATTTTAGGTGAACTTTTGTCTGATTTTGATAATATTGAAATAATAAATGAGGATATTTTGAAAGTAGATGTAAATGCTATTGCTGAAAAATATCCAGACAAGAAAATAAAAATGGTAGCTAATTTACCATACTATATTACTACTCCTATTATTATGAATGTGCTTGAAAATCATATTCCTGTTGAAAGCATTACAGTAATGATACAAAAGGAAGTAGCTTATAGAATGAAAGCACAGCCATCTACTAAGGATTACGGTTCACTTTCTCTTGCTGTACAGTATTATTGTGAACCTTACCTTGTGGCAAATGTACCACAAAACTGCTTTATGCCTAGACCTAATGTTGATTCAGCTGTAATTAAGTTGACAGTTATGGATAAGCCAAAGGTACAGGTAAATAATGAAAAGTTTATGTTTGAGTTTATAAAGGCTGCTTTTAGTCAGAGAAGAAAAACTTTAGTAAACTGTATTTTTAGTAGTGGATTACTTACTTTGTCAAAAGATGAAATTGGTAAAATGCTTAATGGTCTTGGCTATGATGAAAGAGTGAGAGGAGAAAGTCTTACTCTTGAAGATTATGGTAAAATTACTGACGAGGCTGAAAAATATATAAAGTAAAAAGGAATATCTGTCCTAATTACCTCATACTCTATTGAATAGAAATACTATTTAATAGGAGGATAAATTATGGCGTATTCAAGAACTTTTATTACATTAAAACAGGGCTGTAGTGATTATGTAAAAGATGTCAGAGGTTGCGTTGGCAGAGCTATTGTTGAAATCAGGAATGGCAGAGGTAGACTTCTTTTGCAGGCTCAAGGTTTAAAGAGTGACAATGATTACAGAGTTTGTGTTTTAAGTAAAGATGATAGCGTTGAAGTGGACAGACCTTTATATGTAAATAATAGTGGCAGGGGTGAAGTAAAATGGGAGTTTAAGCCTGATGGTGTACTTTCAGACATCAGAGCCCTTGCTGTTCTTGTTAAAGATAAAGCACCTCTTATTGGTTTTGTAAAAGATGAATATAACTGGCAACAGTGCCTTATGGCAAAGCCGGAAAATCATAAACAGCCGGAAACTATTATGGCTATTAAGCCAGAAATTATAGAGGTTAAAGAACCTGAGAAAATTGTAAGTGCAGTTGTGGAAGATAAGGTTGAAAATATAGAAAAGGAACAACCTGTTACAGAAATTGAAGAAGAACCACAAAATAGTATAGCTGAAAATGCTACTGAAGAAATTAATCAGAAGGACAAAGAAAAAATAGTTCAACTGGTAAATGAATTTAGTGATAGTATTGATGAAATACAGGCAATTACTGTGTCAGCAAATACAGATTACATATTTTCTCGCAATGAAGTAAAGCCTTTTGGCGATGACAATATAAAGTGGGTTAAGGTTAATATCAGAGAGATTTGTGCAGTAAAAGATTTGTGGAAATATTGCAATAATCCATTTGTTATAAAAGGCTGTAGGGAATATAAACATTTGCTATTGGGCAGAGATGGCAAAAACTATTGGATGGGCGTACCTTGTAAATATGACCCGTCTTACAAATTAGAAGCTCAAATACAGGGCTTTAAAGAATGTAAACCTATGAATGGTGGAGAATTAAAGGCAGGGGAGTCCTGCTATTGTTTATTAAAGTGTTAGAAAGGATAAATTTATGCGTCACAGAAGAAAACCGTGGTCAGAAGCTGAAATGGCTAACAATAAGGCTCTTGTCACTAATCCAACAGAAAATAAGGGTAAGTGGAATAAAGCTTTTGGCAACGATAATCCTATATATGTTGAAATAGGTTGTGGAAAAGGTGGCTTTTTAAGTGAAATGAGCAAGCTTTATCCAAATATCAATTTTATTGGTATGGAAAAGGAAGACCAGATTGTGGCAGCTGCTCTTAAAAAAAGTCGTGAAAGTGGTGTTGGCGAAAATATTAGATTTATGGTTGAAAATGTAGCTAACATTAATGAAATTTTTGAAACTGGCGAAGTTGAAAGACTTTACATTAACTTCTGCGACCCTTGGCGTCAGCGTAAGAAGTGGGCAAAGAGAAGACTTACTCACAGAAATTTCCTTAATTTATACGAAGTTCTTTTCGGTGAAAAGGGTGGAGAAGTCTTTATGAAGACAGATAACCAGCCATTGTTTGATTTCAGTCTTAATGAAATTGCAGATAAGGGTTGGAGATTACACAACATTTCTTTGGATTTACACAATAGTGACTATGAAGGAAATGTTATGACAGAATATGAAAAGAAATTTTCTGAAATGGGTCAGCCTATTTTTAGACTTGAAGGTTATTTTAATAAATTACCTGACGATTTAGAGAAAAAAGATGAGTAAACAAGGAAATTGCGAAAGCTGTTTAAATTATGTTTATGACGAAGAATACGAATGTTATACTTGTCTTGTAGATTTGGACGAAGATGAAATGGAAAATTTTATGCGTGAAAATACAGCAGGTTGCCCATTCTTTAGATTTGATAATGAATATAAAACAGTAAATAAGCAGATATAAAAGACAAGGTGGCGTAGATTTCTCTATGCCACTTTTTGTTCTGAATAATAAATAAATGACTTTACTTTTTATAAAATTGTGCTAAACTGTACATAGAAGGGAGTGTTGTATAATGACATCTAATGGCGAAAGAAAAGTTATAACTGTTGAAAATAATGCTGGTGGAAAAGGTCCTATGACTATTGAACATTTGCTTGGAGAAAAGGAACTTGATGGCAAGTGTAAAATGTATGCTAAGGTTACTATTCCAGTAGGAAGTTCTTTAGGCTACCACGAACATCACGGTAATACTGAAACTTATTTCATTCTTTCTGGTACTGGTGAATACAGTGATAACGGAGAAAAATATACAGTAAAGGCTGGAGATTGTACTTTCTGTGAAGAAGGCAATGGTCATGGTCTTGAAAATATTGGTGACGAAGATTTAGTGTTTATGGCACTTATTATAAATAAATAATTTTAATAAAAAAGATATTTTGAGTGATTTCAAAATATCTTTTTTGATTTGTTAGTTAATTTTGTAATTTATATTATACAGTAGTTCAAGTATTTTTAATTTTATCTCATCATTATCTGTCAGAACAAATATTCTTATTAATTCTTCAAATATGAATTCTTCTTTTTCTTTTGAACAATATCTGAGAAATAATCTCTTATATTCTTTGTTGTTTAAATAGGGAAGGCTATCTTTTTGTTTAAAATTTTCTATTTCAGCTAATAATTCAGTTTTTGTCATACTAATCACCTGCCGTTACAATGTTATTATTGTATAAAGGTATTTATTCTGAAAAGTCGCCTAATTTGTGAAGAATTAATAAAAAATATCTTAAAAACTATTGAAATTTGTTTAAAATAGTGTTATAATATTAACAATCTAAAAAATAGAAAGCCTTGGTGCTTTCTGAGGGAGGTAGTTTATATGATTAAATATATTGCTGCGGCTATTGTAATTGCTTTTATACTTTATATGTGCTTTAAGATTTTTACAAGTGGTGCAGATATTCAAAGCTCTATTGATGAAAAGAGAAAAGAACTTGAACAGCAAGGCTTGAGATGTTCTGTTTTCCTTCGTCATTTAGCTGGTACAGATTTACCTATTGGTGCATTTTGTATGATAAGATGTTTCCCAGAAAATATAGAAGTAAGTTCTAGTAATCTTAAAAGGATTATTGAAAAGAATGATATTGTTGATGCTTTTATGACTACATCAACTGAATTACTTAAAGAAGAAAATAAAGATAAGTATGGCGAATTAAGTGATTATGTTCAGAATAAGTATGTATCAAGAAATCCTCATAGAGAACATACTTATCTTGTTTTGGAACGTAAAGTAGACGGTGTTAATAAATATTGTGGCTTTGATGTTATAGCTAATAGAAAGACTGATAAGATTGAAGATGTGCACAAACTTATTGAACAGTGTAAGACTATTGAAAAAGCAAAAGTAGAAGAAGCATAAAATTTACCCCTTACCAATTAGGTAAGGGGATTTTTATAGTGAATCGGAAAGATAAATCCGATGGCTTAACTTGTTAAGTCACAAATTAACAAAGTTAATTTGTTCTGACTAGTGAATCGGAAAGATAAATCCGATGGCTTAACTTGTTAAGTTGAATAAAAAAATAGGATAGACATTTTGTCTATCCTAAAGGCTGTTCCTGAGGTGATTCGAACACCCGACCTACCGCTTAGGAGGCGGTCGCTCTATCCAGCTGAGCTACAGAAACAAAATAGGTTGAGAAAACTCAACCCATTCATTATACAACAAAAGTTTTTTATTGTCAATTAACACCCTTATCAATGTGTATAACACAGAAATAGGTACTGTCAATTTCTGTAAATTTATCTTTAATCATTTTTCTTAATGTTACGTCATCATAGTAGCAATCAAAAGGCACAAGCAAATCAAAAATAATATTTTTTCTCATTGGTCCGTTTGTAATTCTAAAATCGTGAAAACTAAGTGTAGGGTCAATAGTATTTAAAATTTCCATTAACTTGAGTTTTAATTCATTAGCAAGAGGGTTATTAACTTCTATTGGGTCCATATGAATACTTACTTCGCACTTAAATTTTGATGATACTTCTTCTTCAGCAGAATCTATAATGTCGTGGGCTTTTAAAACGTCCATATCACTAGGAATTTCTGCGTGCATTGATACATAAACTCTACCAGGACCATAATCGTGAACGTGCATATCGTGGATACCTAAAATTTCTTTTCTTTCTAATACACAGTTTTTAACATTTAATACAAATTCAGGGTCAGGGGCAAGGCCAAGAAGTGGTTCAATAGTATCTTTTGCTGTATTGTAACCTGCCCACATAACAAAGAGGGCAACGGCAACACCCATATAACCATCTAAGTTAATATTTGCAAATTTGAATACTAAGAAGCCAATAAGTACAGCTGTTGTAGCAACACAATCGTTGAAACTGTCAGCAGAAGTAGCTATCATAGCAGTGGCATTAAGTTT
The DNA here is from genome assembly GCA_900545305.1 of uncultured Eubacterium sp. Classification (GTDB taxonomy): domain Bacteria; phylum Bacillota; class Clostridia; order Lachnospirales; family CAG-274; genus CAG-274. The sequence continues at coordinate 19,206 of UQYD01000025.1, read as the reverse complement.
TTTACCTATTTTTCTATTAAAAAATCCCATCCAAAGTTTAATGCAAACAGAAACAATCAATATTAAAATTGAAATATTTGAAGATTCAAGAGGTGTTGGATTTAAAATTTTTTCAACGGAGCTTTTTAATAGCTCAAAGCCCATTAATAAAATAAGAGCAGAGACTATAAGACCTGCAATGTATTCTATTCTGCCGTGACCAAATGGGTGGTCGTGGTCTGCTGGCTTTCCAGCCATTCTGAAACCTATAAGAGTTACTATAGAAGAACCGGCATCAGAAAGGTTATTGAAGGCATCAGCCACAATAGAAATAGCTCCCGTTAAAAGTCCGGCAAGTATTTTGATTGTAAACAAAAGTAGATTACAAAATATACCTACAGCTCCGGCCAATGTGCCATAATGTTTACGGACTACAGGATTGTTTATATCATCAGAGTTCCTGATGAAAAGTTTTGTTAATAAGTTAGTCAAAGCCAACCCCCCTTATATTGAAAAACCCCTTGGCTACTAGAGCCAAAGGGGAAAATTACATTAGTTCGTATTATATATTATTAATTGTGTTTTGTCAATATTCAAAAAATAAAATTTTTATAGCCTAGCATTTTTTACAGCAAGGACAATGATGATTATGGTTATTGTCATCATTTTCGTTAGCTGTATTTGGAATATTATTGCTTATGCCTGCCATAAATTCAGGTTTCTGAGGTGGTGCAAAGAAATCAAGAGGGAAATCAAGTCCGTTGAAAAATTCGCAAGGCTCAGTAGAACCAGTATCTTCACATTCTTCAGGTATGCAGAAACCATTTGACTTAACAGAAAGATTAACTATTCTGTAGAGCTTTATAATTGTGAAAAGTCCAATATGAACTCTTACACCATCAGCTGTATCAGGCTGTTCTTCTGGACAGCAACGGCTGTAGAAAAGCTGTGCTTTAAGTCCAACAGCCTTAGATTCAACATAAACAAATGGGTCAGCATCCATATCAAAGGAATTTGTACCGAAGACACTTAAATCTGTAGAGATTGTAGTGTTAGTTGCCTCTGAACCAAAGAGTGAAACAGACTTAATAAATGTGTTTTGTGCAGGAATTCTGCAAATTTCAGTACCACCAGTACCCTTAAATACAAGTTTGTATTCAATAATATAAGCAAGTTCAATATCCCAGTAACCACGCTTAAACTGACTTTCAGTTTTGCTTAAAACATTAACTTTCTTAACCTTTACATCCTTCATAAAAACCCCTGTAGCCAATGGAGGAGGTACAATTAACTCTCCAGCATCGTAGCTAGTGCCACAGAAAGTTCCACTTTTTGCTGCTCTTGCAAGACCAACCTGAGCTCTGTCAAGGCAATCCTGCTGACGGCAAGAATCATATACTTTGAAGGCAATAATACATTCGTCTTTAATACGATTGTTTCCACCTGCACAGTTAGTTTCAAAATCAAATACTCCCATTTTTAAATCCTCCTTTTTGTCCCTCTCAATGTATAATATTAAAAACTAATAAAATTGTGATTTAAAATATAAAAAAAATATGTTATAATTGACGTAATATGTTTTGGAGGTTTTTTATGAAAAGAATTTTGACACTATTTTTGAGTATAGTAATGTGTATGGGAATTACAGCCTGTGGCTCAAAGCCTAAAAATAAATATGAAGAATATGTTTTATCCTTTGTTCAGGATTTTCAAACACAAAATTTTGATGCTATGTATAAGTTGACAAGTGACCAATACCCATATTTTCAGGGTATGTATAAGCCGGATGAAGAAAACAATGTTAAACTTTTTAAGGCTATGGCTAAGAATTTAAAGTGTGAAATTGTGGAAAGCTCAGAAAATGGCAATGAAGCAACAGTAAAGGCTCATATTACAACCCTTGATTTTGCAAAGATTATGTCTAACATATCTAGCCGTCTTATGGTGGAATATATGACACCGGGTAATAGTGGTAAAGATATGGACAAGGTATTTAGTGGAATAATTGATGATGAAATAAAGTACGCAGATAAAAAAGAGTCTGACACAGTTTTCAATTTTGTAAAAAATGAAAAGGGAAACTGGACACTTGATAGTAACGTTGCTATATATGATGATATTTGTGGTGGATATTTACAATACTATTTCCAGCAAAATACTTTAGGCAAGTATGCAAATGAAATAAAAGAAAAACAGCAAAGTGAAACAACTACACAAAGCTAATAAAAGTCGGTACAGTTATTGAAATTGTACCGACTTTTTCTATTAAATCATATTAATTAATTTTTCAACAAATGAAACTAGCATAAATGAAATAGCTAATGACGCCATTCTAAATCTTGGCTGATTAATTTTACTTGCCTTTACTTCATCAGTAATAAGTAAGCCATAAGCAGCAAGATAAAGGACTAAAAATGTACCTGCCATAACCATACAAAGGACATATCTGTTGAGGCTCTGTCCCCAAACACTTTGGCTAAGACCAATACTGAATTTAACTAATGCCCATATAACCAAATCAACGGTAAAGTAACGTAAAAGGGCGTTTTTATCTTTCATATAATTCTCCTATTTATATTCCTTAATAGCTTCAACAAGTGCTTCCATTTGTTCCTGTGTACCTATTGTAATTCTAAGGTACTGGTTAATTCTTGGCTTGTTAAAGTATCTTACAAAAATCCTACGTTCTTTAAGATATTCAAAAAGGTCTTTAGCATCTATGTTCTTATTTGTTGTAAAAATAAAGTTAGCAGAGCTTGGAAGTGTTTCAAAACCTAATTTGTCTAATTCATCAACAGTCCACTGTCTTGAGCTTTTAATTTTATCTGTACATTCCTTAAGATATTGACTGTCCTTTGCTGAGGCTGTTGCAATATCCTGTGAAAGTGTAGTTATAGTATATGAATTAAAGCTGTTTTTAACTGCCTTCATAGCATCAATCAAATAAGAATTAGCCATTGCGTAACCCATTCTGATACCGGCTAAGGCTCTTGATTTAGAGTAAGTCTGAACTACTACTAAGTTTTCATACTTGTGTATAAGGTCAATAGCTGACTTGCCACCAAAATCAATATATGCTTCGTCTACAATTACGATGCTGTCTTGGTTAGCTTTTACTATTTCCTCAACAGAGTCAAGCTCCATATAGATACCTGTTGGAGCATTAGGGTTTGTAATTACGATACCACCATTTTCTCTTTTATAGTCTTCAACATTAAATTCAAACTTTTCATTAAGAGGTATTCTTTCAAAAGGAATTTGGTATAAATTGCACCATACATCATAAAATGAATATGTAATATCAGGGAACAATATTGGCTTTTTAGAATTGAAAAAAGTCATAAAAGCAAGGGCAAGAACTTCGTCTGAGCCATTACCAAAGAAAATTTCGTTTTCTGCAATATTATAAGTTTTGCAAAGAACTTCCTTAAGTGGCTTAAAAGTAAAGCTAGGATAAAGTCTAAGATTAGAATAATCACATTTCTTAAGGACTTTTTCTACCATAGGAGATGGTGGATAAGGACATTCGTTTGTGTTTAACTTTATCATATCAGAGAACTGTGGCTGTTCACCTGGAATATATGGTTCTATACTGCGTATATTTTCTTTCCATTTCTGCATTTTTATTCACCTCGTAAGTTTTAATGTAATTATTATACCAAATAATCAGAATAATGCAATATAAACAATAGTTAATAAAAATAATTCAGAATAAAATCCTTGACAATTATCAATAAAGATGATAAAATCAATCCGTTGTGCGGAATTGGTGGAATTGGCAGACACGCAAGATTTAGGTTCTTGTGTCGCAAGGCGTGTGGGTTCAAGTCCCACATTCCGCATAGTAAAAGGCATTTTCGATTTTTCGGAAATGCTTTTTTGTTGTTATACTTTATTTTTAGTGATAAAATATAAATATAAAGTTGAGGGATATGTTTTAAGGAGGGGTTCAATGAGGAAGGCTTTAAAAATATTGCTGTATATTGTGATAATAATAGTGGTGGTATTGTTAGTTTTAATAGGATTAACCTGCTATGAATTAAGCAAGATTAAAACAACAAAAGACTTTATTCCGGTTACCATTGAAAAAGATGAGATTGTAGACTATAGGAATTTTGCATTTTGCGAGGGAAAATATGATATATTCAAGGAAATACCTCCAGAATGTAGAGCTGAAGTAGCAAATTATATGTATGAAAATAATTTAAAGTTACAGTCAGGTGAATATGAATTTTGCAAAACTAATCCAACTTTTGATGAATTGGTAAATGATAATTTTAAATTTGAAAAATTAACAGGTCAAAATGAGAAAGAGGACAATGACAATTTATCCTTAGATATAATTATTGAAAAAGATGTAAATGCTACATATGTAAAAAAGATTATTGACAATAAAGTGCCTAATGAGACAAATTTAAACTGTTTAAATAAGGTTGTATTATGTAATATATATACATATTTAAAAGAAAATAAAAAAGTCATTAAAAGTGGTAGATATGCCGTAGGTAATAGATGGTGGTTTTATAATGGCAAATTCTATTATAACAATGATGTGATTGGTTCATTTTCATATAATAAATAGAAAACAGGTAATACAGCAAAATAGCTGTATTACCTGTTTTTTTACTCTATTTCAGATGTACAATGTGGACATCTAGTAGCTTCAATATTAATTTCAGATTTGCAATAAGGACAAGTCTTAGTTACTGGTTTTTCAGCTTCTTCAGTTTTACCTATAGACTGTAATTTGTTTATTGCCTTTACTATAATGAAAAGGACAACGGCTGTAATAAGAAAGTCAATTACAGAGCTTATAAGCTGACCAATAGGAAAAGGACCTACTGTAATAGTACCAAAAAGTTGGTTTGTATCAGCCTTACCGGTGAGAAGGATAATTATAAGTGAAATTAGAGGAGTAATAATACAATCAACAATCATAGTTACAATCTTACTGAAAGCACCACCAATAACAACACCTATTGCCAAGTCAATCATATTGCCTTTCATAGCAAAATCCTTAAACTCGTTTAAAAATTTTTTCATAAAGTTTTACCTCACTCTTTTGTGTTTATATTCACATTTTACATTATAAATTTACATTAGTAAATATATTTGTTCAATAAAATTTAATAAAAGTTAATAAAATATACATTGTATTTTTCGGCTTTGTTAATACTTCCTAAATAATTTTGTTAATATTATACAAAATGTGCATAGATTTTGACTTTTTGAAATGTTACACTTATCGAAGACGTGAAAATTAATATTAGGAGGTATTACAAATGAAACTATTTTCAAGAGTTGTAAGTACTGTTTTAGCTACAGTAATGGTTTTTTCAGGGCTTACAATAACAAATGTTTTTGCTGCTGATACTCTTAGTTGTGGTGGTTGGTTCGAATCAGCCTATGCAACGTGGAACGACAGCAATCCGAAGGGAGCAAGTGTAGCTTATAAGTTAGCAGGTTCAGCAGATTACACCAATGTTGATTCTGAACTTATCAGAGCTTATGGCAGTACAGCAAGAGTTGATATTCCCGGATTAAAAGGAAATACTGATTATAATTTGAAAATTACATCATCTGATGGTAACGTAATTGAAAAGACAGTAAGAACTGACGCTTTCAGACGTGACGGTTTTGCACATTTTAATTATACTGATGGTGTTGGTGCATACAATGATGACGGTACATTAAAGTCAAATGCTATTGTACTTTATGTAACAGATGAAAATAAGGATACAGTTTCTATTACATCTAAAGACGGTACAACTGTAACAGGTATTGGTAATATTCTTAACTCAGTAGGTGCACAGGGTGCATCAAAGGGTACATACAATACAAATAACTATATTTTAAGAAAATTGTCAATGGACGGTACACCTCTTGATGTTAGATTTATAGGTAAAGTTACAAGTCCAGAAGGTCTTACAGAATATGATAGTGTAAATAATGGTGGTACAGAGGGCGATAACGGTCACATGGCTAGAATGAAAGATGCCTCAAATGTAACTATTGAAGGTATCGGTTATGATGCTACAATAGACGGCTGGGGTTTCCACTATATGTGTTCTAGTGCATATTCTCAGTATGGCTACGGCTTTGAAGCAAGAAATCTTAATTTCCAAAACTATCCTGAAGATGCTTTAGGTATGGAAGGTATTCAGACAGGTTCACAGATTACTGCTCCTGTTAGAAGATGTTGGATTCACCACAATTCTTTTGAAGCTGGTTATTGTGCTAAGCCAGCAGAAAGTGATAAAAAAGAGGGCGACGGTTCTTGCGACTTTAAGCGTGGCGAATACTATACAATGGAATACTGTACTTACAGAAATTGTCACAAGACAAATCTTGTAGGTTCATCTGATTCAAGTATGCAGTTCCACCTTACAATGGCTAACAACCACTACATTGATTGTCAGGCAAGAGGACCATTGGCAAGACAGTCTGATGTCCATATGTACAACAACTATTATGAAGGTCAGACAGACTATGCTGTAAACCCAAGAGCTAATGCTTTTATTTTTGCTGAATACAATGTATTTAACAGAGTAAAAAATGCTTGTCAGGTAAAATCTGGTGGTGTTTGTAAGAGCTACAATAACTTCTTTATTAGCTGTTCTGGTAATCAGCAACAGACAGAAGTGGCAAACAAGAGTGATACAGTATCTAGTTCATCAACATATGCTAACTTTGATACTAACCCATCATTAAGCTATATTCCAAATGGAAATTATAAACTTTTAACTGATTCTAAGGAAATTATGGCAGATGTTAAGGCTTATGCCGGTACAATGAAAGAAAATCCTGTTAAGGCTGAGGAAGTAAATGCTTCTATTATTGATAGTGACTATTTACCAACTGCTCCAGTAACAGTTCCTTATGAAAAGGCTTATAACAAGACAACAATTACATCAACTGGTAAGCAGACTGTAGATAATATTGTTATTAACCCTACAAAGGTTGCACCAGATAGTATCACAATTAAAGATTTAGGTCTTGTATTTACATTAAATGAAACTGCTGATGTTACAATGGAAGGTATGCAGGCAACAGCTGTTCCTATCCTTTATTCAGAGGGTGGTAAGGAATATATCAATACTTCAGGTACAGCAGTTCTTCCAGCTGGTACATATGTAATTCAGTCTAGTATTTTTGACCCAGGTAAAAAGGTTTACAAAGAAGCAAAGGTTGTAAGTTTGAAGTTTGCTGTTCATGATTCTTCAAAGGATACAACTACATCAGAAAGTACAACTGAAACTACAACATCAGCAAATGTCGTATCTTCAGGTACATATAATATCGGTACAGCAAATACAGGTGCAAACGACTGTATTGAAAAAGAGGCAAATGTAGCAAATATTGACTATGCCTTAAGTGATATTGTTGAAAATAGTGGTACATTAAAGAATAGTGATGACTCAGCTATTAGCTTTACAGTTAATGGAAAAACTAAATTTACACCAGCATTTACAGGTGATAACCTTACAATTACAAATATAGGTAGTGGTACATCTGTTGAAGTTATTGCAGGTGGTTCAGTTGAAATTGAAAAGGGTACTTATTCTGTAACAAGTAAGGGTACATCAAATATCAGTTCTTTAACTTTTGATGTTAGTTCTGTTACAACTGAAACAACAACAGAGACTACTACACAGACAACAACAACTACTACAACAACAGAAACTACTACTGAAACAACAACAGCTTTCCCTATTGTGACAGTTGATTTAACACAGGAGGCTGGTGTAAATCCTGTAGGAACAGCACCTAATGGAAAAGCAGAAGTTATTTATCAGGAAGCAAGTGAGGATTACCTTTTAAATGATACTTCATCAAACTGTGCAGCAACTTGGACAAATTCTTTTGAACCTATTAGTTCTGGTAAAGTTGTTGTAAGAGGTTATGCAATACCAATGAAGGTGTCTGGCAAGTGGGCGTTTGTTCAGATAAAAGGTCTTGATGAAAACGGAAATGTTATAGATATAGCCGATTTGGCATCAGATAGCCAAAAAGCTAAAAATATAGCACTTCGTACAGGTGGAAGCAAGTATATTTCTTCAAGTAATGGCATTGTAGCTAACCACAAGTACGAATATGAATTTATAATTGATTTAGATAATCAGACAGTACAGCTTACAGTAGACGGTACAGTATTAAACGGTACTATTTCTGCTAAGTCTGTAAATGCTGTTTACAATATTACAGCTACAAAGGATACAGACAGAAACTTAGTTGTTTCTAAACCTGTTGTAGGCGTTCCATATAATGGTGGCGAAACAACAACAGAAACAAGTACAGAAAGCACAACTGAAACAACAACAGAAACTAGTACAGAAACAACAACTGTGACAAGTACAGAAACTACTACAGAGAGTACAACTGAAACAACAACAGAAACTAGTACAGAAACAACAACAGAAAGCACAACTGAGTCTACAACAGAAGTTCCTACACCAGACCCAAGTAAGCCGGTTAAGGGTGATGCTGATGGCAATGGTACAGTAGAAGCTGATGATGCAGCTTTAGTATTGCAGAAGGTTCTTACTGGTGCAAAAGTTGCTATTGAAGATGTAGCTATAAATGCTTTTGAATTACTTGATGCTGACAATGACGGTCAGTTGACAGCAAAAGACGCAGCTTATATTTTACAGAAAGCATTGGATTCAACATTCTTAATGCCAAATGAAAAATAATAACTTTTTACAGACCCCGATTTTGGGGTCTGTTTTTATATTGGAAAGGAATTTTAAAACTATTTCAAATATTTGCTGTATAAGAAACTGAGCTTTGCAGCATGATTTTGTTCATCGGTATAAATTTCAGTTAAATAATCTCTCATCCATTGTTCCGATAGGGCAAACATAAGAGAACGGTAATTTTCAACAGCATTTAATTCTTCCATAACTCTTTTATCTAAATTTAAAAATATATTGTCAGAAAGTTCCTCGGGGGTAAAATCGGTTACATTTGCTTTTTGACCGGTAATACTTTCATATATTTTTTCTAGCATTTTATAATGCTTTTCTTCGTCTATACTTATATTACGCAAAATTTCTTCTACATCTTTTTCCTTTACTGTTGAGGCAAGTCTTTTATAAAAATCGCTATCAGCTAATTCGTCAGACATATAATCCAATATAAGCTTGGGAATATACTGGTTAGGATAAGTATCCATATATTATACCTCCAATATTATACCTTTATTTATATGCAGTTCTTATTTAATTTGTTACAGTTATTAAGTCGAAAAAAAGAGTATTAATTTTCTAGCAATATGGGCTTAAAATGATATAATTATAGATGAATGGGGGTTAGAAAAATGAACAGAGATTATTACTCATCAAATGAAATAATTTATTTGTCGGTAAATAAAATCCTACCTAATCCGTATCAGCCTAGAAAATATTATAGTTCAGTTGATTTGGAGGAATTAGCAAGTTCTATTAAAAGATATGGGGTTTTGCAACCAATATGCGTTAGAATATTGAACAAAAACATATATGAACTTGTAATAGGTGAGAGAAGGTTAAAAGCAAGTCGTATAGCCGGATTTGATGCTGTGCCGGCAATTATTGTTGATGTTGAGGGACGAGAGGCTGCAATGTTAAATATGGTTGAAAATATGCAAAGAGAAGATTTCAACTATATGGAAGAAGCTGAAGGAATAAAAATTATGAGGGACTGTTTTGGTTATTCCTATAGCGACATTAGTCATATTACAGGAAAATCTGTTGAGTACATAGAAAAAGCAGCCAGATTATTAACATTATCAAACGAAATGAAGAACTTAATGGTGGATATGAAAATAACAAAGGACAATGCTATTGCTGTATCTCAATTAGAAGATGAAAAAATACAGGAAAAAGTATTGAAAAAAGTTATTAACTTAGACCTTAGTTCTAAACGTACTGAAGAAATTGTGGATTATGAAATGCACAAATTGGCAGTTGGAGAAAATGAAACAGGAAATAGTTTTAAACGCAGAAAAATGAAAGATTTGAGATATTTAACAGCTGCACTTAATGACGCCGTTGCAACTGTAAATAGTACAGGATTAGATGCAAAATGTGAAATTTCAGAAAATAATGAAAATACAGAAATAAATATTCAAATAAAGAAATAAAAGCTATAAAGCTTAATAAAATTATAACTTATAGGCAATATTGTATAAAATAGGAAAAATCAATCTTTATTTTTAGTCTTTATTAATGTAAAAAAAATTTGATTATTCAACAAAAATTTGGTATGATAAATAAGGACCATTATTTATATTAATAAAGTGAGGTAATTATTAATGAAAAAGCTTGATTTACTCTATGTTGGTAAGGCAAAGAAGGTTTACGCTACAGAAGACCCTAATCTTTGTATTTTTGAATATAAAGACGATGCTACAGCTTTCAACGGACTTAAAAAAGGTTCTTTTGAAGGTAAGGGCGTTATTAATAACCAGATGGCTAACTTTATATTCAAGCTTCTTGAAAAGGATGGTATTAAGACTCATTTAGTTGAGGAACTTTCTCCAAGAGAAACTTTGGTTAAGAAAGTTGACATCATTCCTTTGGAAGTAATTGTTCGTAATGTTGCTGCAGGCTCTTTTTCAAAGAGATATGGTGTTGAAGAAGGTACAGCTTTTGTTTCTCCAACTCTTGAATACAGCTACAAGAATGATGAACTTGGTGACCCATTAATCAATGATTACCAGGCTCTTGCTTTAGGTATTGTAACAAAGGAAGAATTACAGGTTATTTCCGATATGGCATTTAAGGTAAATGAATGTTTAAAGAAGATTTTCCTTAATATTGGTATCAAGCTTATTGATTTTAAAATAGAAGTTGGTAAGACTGCTGATGGCGAAATTGTTCTTGCTGATGAAATCAGTCCTGATACTTGCAGACTTTGGGATGCTGAAACAAACAAGAAATTAGACAAGGACAGATTTAGACTTGACCTTGGCGAATTTGGCGATGTTTACAGAGAAGTATGGGGCAGATTAACTGAGTTCTACAAATAATCGGAGGTAACAAAATGGCAAAGCTTCACGAAGAATGTGGTGTGTTTGGTATATTTGACCCAAAGGGCAACCCAGCTAACACTACATATTATGGCCTTGTAGCCTTACAGCACAGAGGTCAGGAAGGCTGTGGTATTGCAGTCAACAGAGATAGAGAAATTTACCACTACAAGGACGTAGGACTTGTAAATGATGTTTTTAACGAAGAAATACTTGGAAAATTAAGTGGTAGGATGGCAATAGGTCACGTAAGATATTCTACAGCTGGTGGTAGTGCAAGAGAAAATGTTCAGCCATTAGTTCTTAGATATATTAAGGGTACACTTGCTATTAGCCACAACGGTAACATTACTAATGTTGATGAAATCCGTAAGGAACTTGAACATAGTGGTGCTATCTTCCAGACTACTGCTGATACAGAAATCATTGCATATTTAATTGCAAGAGAACGTATTACAGCTGGTTCTATTGAAAGTGCTGTTAAAAATGCAATGAAAAAGTTAAAGGGTGCATATTCTCTCTTGGTTATGAGTCCTAACAAACTTATTGCAGCTAGAGATAAGTGGGGATTTAGACCACTTCAGATGGGCAAAAGAGATGACGCTGTTGTTTTTGCAAGCGAGACATGTGCTTTTGATGCCATTGATGCAGAATTTGTAAGAGATATAGCTCCAGGTGAAATCGTTACTATTGAAGCAGCAAGAGATGGTGGCGATGGTTACTTTATGACAGAAGATACAGAACTTTGTGATTCTGTTCCTAGCAGTATGTGTATTTTTGAACACATTTACTTTGCTAGACCTGATAGTACAATACAGAACGAAGTAGTTCACGAGTGTAGAAAACGTGCCGGTGCATTCTTGGCTATGCAGGCTCCAGTGGATGCAGATATAGTTATTGGTGTTCCGGATTCAGGTCTTTCTGCTGCTCAGGGCTATTCTGAATATAGTGGTATTCCTATTGATACTGGTTTTATTAAGAATAAGTATATTGCCAGAACTTTCATCAAGCCTACTCAGGGTGCAAGAGAAGTTGCTGTAAAGATGAAGCTCAATGTTTTAAAGAGTGCAGTTCAGGGCAAGAGAGTAATTATGGTTGATGATAGTATCGTTCGTGGTACTACAAGTGGAAGAATTGTTAAACTTTTAAGAGATGCAGGTGCAAAGGAAGTTCATGTAAGAATTAGTGCTCCAGCATTTAAGTGGCCATGTTTCTTCGGTACAGATATTCCTGATAGAGATTTACTTATTGCTAACAACCATACTACAGAAGAAACTAGAAAGATTATTAACGCAGATTCTCTTGAATATCTTAGCCTTGAGAACCTTCACAACATTGCTCCAAACAGTAGTTGTGGTTTCTGCGATGCCTGTTTCACAGGTAACTACCCTGTTGAAGTAGACCATTTATTAAAGTAGGAGGATTTTACAAATGAATAACACATATGAAAGTCCCCTTAATTCCAGATATGCAAGTGAGGAAATGAAGTACATTTTCTCACCAGATAAAAAGTTCAAGACTTGGAGAAAGCTTTGGATTGCTTTAGCTGAAACAGAAAAGGAATTAGGACTTGATATTACACAGGAACAGATTGATGAATTAAAGGCTCATCAGGATGAAATTAACTATGAAGTAGCTCGTGAAAGAGAAAAACTCGTTCGTCACGATGTTATGTCACACGTTTATGCTTATGGTCAGCAGTGTCCAAAGGCTAAGGGTATTATTCATCTTGGTGCAACAAGCTGTTATGTAGGCGATAATACAGATGTTATCCTTATGGTTGAAGCTATGAAGCTTGTAAGAGTTAAGCTTTTATCTGTTATCGAAAAGTTGTCTGAATTTGCACTTAAGTACAAGGATTTACCTACACTTGGTTTTACACATTTTCAGGCTGCTCAGACTACTACTGTAGGTAAGAGAGCTACTCTTTGGATTCAGGATTTAATGATGGATTTAGATGCTGTTGATTTTGCTCTTTCTAGTGCAAAGCTTTTAGGCTCAAAGGGTACAACCGGTACTCAGGCTAGTTTTATGGAACTTTTTAACAATGATACAGACAAGGTTAAGAAGCTCGATAAGATGATTGCTGAAAAGATGGGCTTTAAGGACGTTTTTGCTGTAAGTGGTCAGACTTATACTAGAAAACTTGATTCAGTTTTTGCTAACGTATTAGGTGGCATTGCACAGAGCTGTACTAAGTTCTCTAATGATATGCGTCTTTTACAGCACCTTAAGGAAATGGAAGAACCATTTGAAAAGAACCAGATTGGTTCATCTGCTATGGCTTATAAGAGAAATCCTATGAGAAGTGAAAGAATGGCTTCTCTTGCTAGATATATTATTGTTGATACACTTAATCCTGCTTTCACAGCTGCTAATCAGTGGTTTGAAAGAACTCTTGATGATAGTGCAAACAAGAGATTATCTATTCCAGAAGCTTTCCTTGCTACAGATGCTATTCTTAACATTTACATCAATGTTTCTAATGGTCTTGTAGTTTATCCTAAGGTTATTGAAAAGCACCTTATGGAAGAACTTCCATTTATGGCTACAGAGAACATTATGATGGATGCAGTTAAGGCTGGTGGCGACAGACAGGAACTCCACGAAAGAATCAGAGAACTTTCTATGGAAGCTGGTGCTGTTGTTAAAAACGAAGGTGGTAAGAACGACCTTATTGAAAGAATTGCTAAAGAACCTATGTTTGGTATGAGCCTTGAAGACTTACAGAAGGTACTTGACCCTAAGAAGTATGTTGGTCGTGCTCCTCAGCAGACAGAGGAATATATAAATGAAGTTGTTAAGCCTGTTATTGAGGCGAATAAAGACGGATTAATTGATAATGCAGAGTTATCCGTTTAAGGAGGATAAAAAATAATGATACGAGCTATTGTTGGTGCAAACTGGGGTGACGAAGGTAAGGGTAAGATTACCGATATGTGTGCTGACCAGTCAGACATCGTAGTTAGATTTCAGGGTGGTGCAAATGCTGGCCATACTATTATAAATGAGCATGGTCGTTTCGCACTTCATCAGTTACCTAGCGGTGTTTTCCATGAGCATATTACAAATGTTATTGCAAATGGTGTTGCACTTAATGTTGATTCATTAATGAAGGAAATGAAGACTATTGAAGATGCAGGTATTAAGTTTAACTTGCTCATTAGTGAAAGAGCACAGGTTTTAATGCCTCATCACGTTCTTATGGATACTTATGAAGAAGAAAGACTTGGTGATAAGAAGTTTGGCTCTACAAAGAGTGGTATCGCTCCTTTCTATTCTGATAAGTATTCTAAGGTTGGTATTCAGGTTTGGGAGCTTTACAATAAGGAAATGCTTAAAGAAAAGCTTCAGGGATTATATGAAAAGATTAATATTCAGTTTAAGTATCTCTACAATAAGCCTGAAATTGATTATATGGAAGTTTATGAAACTCTTTGCCAGTATGCAGAAGCAATCAAGGACAAGGTTGCAGATACTTCAGCATTTTTAAGAAAAGCTATTAAGGAAGGTAAGAATGTTCTTTTTGAAGGTCAGCTTGGTGCATTAAAGGATACAGACCATGGTATTTATCCTTATGTTACAAGTTCTTCTACTCTTGCCGGTTACGCAAGTGTAGGTGCAGGCGTACCTCCATATGCTATTGATAATATTGTTGCTATTACTAAGGCTTATTCTTCAGCTGTAGGCGAAGGTCCATTTGTTAGTGAACTCTTTGGCGAAGAAGCTGATGAACTTAGAAGAAAAGGCGGAGATAAGGGCGAATTTGGTGCAACAACTGGTAGACCTAGACGTGTAGGATACTTTGATGCTGTTGCTACTCGTTACGGCTGTGAAGTTCAGGGTGCTACTGAAGTTTGTATGACTTGTCTTGATGTACTTAGCTACATGGATACTCTCCATATTTGTACAGGTTACGAATACGAAGGTAAAGTTTATACAGATTTCCTTACTACTGATAAGCTCTATAAGGCTAAGCCTGTGTATGAAACTCTCCCAGGTTGGAAGTGTGACATTAGAGGTATTAAGAACTACGATGAACTCCCTAAGGAAGCTAAGGCTTACGTTGAGTTTATTGAAAAACAGCTTGGTGTAAAGATTTCTATGGTAAGTAACGGTCCAGGCCGTCACGAAATTCTTTACAGATAATATAGTTTGCATTATCTTTGCGTGGTTTTATTCAATTTTAAATCATTTTTTGTAAAAGTTAATATAATCATGCAAGAATGTTTGTTGTAAATTGCAAAATTACATATTATTTTTATTGTTTGTGCTGTATTTTGTGAAAAATTACTAAATTATTACAAATTCTAAAATTTGTGTTGACATTACAATAAAATAATAATATAATGTGCTATAGAACAAGGACGTTCAAATACAGGCATATTGTATGCATTTGTATTTGGATGTCCTTTTGCTATATAAATTAAAAATTATTTTTATTTCAATTATTGGAAGGAGATTAGAGTATGGCAAAGTATACTAAGGACCAAATTATTCAGTTATGTAAAGAACAGGACGTAGAATTTATTCGTCTTCAGTTCATTGATGTTTTAGGTATTCCTAAGAACGTAGCAGTTACATCTTCTCAGTTAGAAAAAGTTTTAACAGACGGTATGATGTTCGATGGTTCTTCAATCGAAGGTTTCGCAAGAATTGAAGAATCTGATATGTATTTAAAGCCAGACCTTGATACATTCGTAATTTATCCATGGAGACCACAGACTGGTAAGGTTGCAAGATTTATTTGTGATGTTTACACTCCATCTGGCGAACCATTTGATGGTGACCCAAGAGGTATCTTAAAGAAGCAGATGGCAGAAGCTAAGAAGTTAGGCTATGAATTCAACGTAGGTAACGAATGTGAATTCTTCTTATTCCAGACTGACGAAAACGGCAGACCAACAACTAAGACTAATGATGAAGCTGGTTACTTCGACCTTGACCCAATAGATATGGGTACTGATGCAAGAAGAGATATTTGTTTAACTCTTGAACAGATGGGCTTTGAAATTGAAGCTTCTCACCACGAAGTTGCTGAAGGTCAGCACGAAATCGACTTCAAGTATGCTGATGCTTTAACTACTGCTGATAACGTAGTTACTTTCAGATTAGCAGTTAAGACTATTGCTAAGAAGTATGGCTTACATGCTACATTTATTCCAAAGCCAATCTTTGGTATTAATGGTTCAGGTATGCACACTAATATGTCTTTATTCAAGGATGGTAAGAACGCATTCTTCGACCCAGCTGGCGAATTACAGCTTTCTGACACAGCTTACAGCTTCATCGCTGGTGTATTAAAGCATGTTGCTGGTATCACAGCTGTTACTAACCCACTTGTAAACTCTTACAAGAGACTTGTACCTGGTTACGAAGCTCCTTGTTACATAGCTTGGTCAGCATCTAACAGAACTGATATTATCAGAATCCCTGCTTCAAGAGGTGCTGGTACAAGAGTTGAATTAAGAAGTCCAGACCCAACAACTAATCCTTACCTTTGCTTAGCTTGCTGTTTAGCAGCTGGTATGGACGGTATCAAGAACAACTTACCTGCTCCTGATAGCGTAGATGTAAACTTATTCAAGTCTACTCAGGAAGAAAGAGATGCTCTTGGTGTTAAGAACCTTCCAGGTAGCTTATACGAAGCTCTTAAGATTATGGAAGAAGACGGTCTTGTTAAGGAAGTTCTTGGCGAACATGCTTACAATGCATTCTATACTTCTAAGATGAAGGAATGGGATAGCTTTAGAATGTTTGTATCTCAGTGGGAATTAGATGAATATATGACAATTTACTAATTAGTAGTTTTACTAGTTATTAGTATTGTTGAGTATCAACGAGTCCTGCCGTTGTGGTGGGGCTCGTTTTTTAGTGAACCGAAAGATAAATCGGACACACGAAGTGTGGCTTTTAACGAAGTTAAAAGTTCTGACCAGTGAATCGGAAAGATGAATCCGATTTCTGAACACTAGAAATTACGTATTTATTATTATTTTAATGCAAAAAACAAGGTATTTAATACGAAAATTACTTTGAAGGGGTTATTTTTCTTATAAAAATAAAGGGTGATTTGTATGAATGATGTAAATGTTTTTATAGCATTTTCCAAAAAGGAAACGGCCTTAGCTATAGCTAAAATGGTAATTTCATCAGGTTATAGAGTTGTATCAGTATCCACCAATATAGTTGACACTATACACAATGTTTCTTACTATAAAGATGGAGTTATTATTTGTGATTGTGGTAAGAATGGAGCTTATCTTAAAGAGGCAATCTATGACTTATCTGATGACTTTAGTGTAGTTGTTATAGGTAATAGAGAACAGCTGGCTGGATATAGTGGGGATAGGATTTTTAAGTTAGCAGTTCCATTAAAGAAAAATGACTTAATGTGTTCTCTGGATATGTTGAGTACATTAGAGTCTACATATGTACCTACTATTAATTCTAAAAATGATGATGAAAAAAAGATGATAGATAGGGCAAAACGTGTTTTGATTGATGTCTATTCAATGACGGAATCTCAGGCTCACAGATATATGCAGAAAAAAAGTATGGATACAGGAAGGAAAATGGCAGATATTGCTAGAATAATAATAGAGACGTAGGAGTTGTGCGTTTAATCTACTTTGGTAGATTAGACGCATTTTTTAGTAGTGAATCGGAAAGACAAATCCGATGGCTTGCTTGCCAAACCACAAATTAAGGTCGTTAATTTGTTCTGACCAGTGAACCGAAAGATAAATCGGACACACGAAGTGTGGCTTTTAACGAAGTTAAAAGTTCTGACCAGTGAATCGGAAAGATAAATCCGATGGTTTGCAAAGCAAACCACAAATTAAGGTCGTTAATTTGTTCTGAATATCGGAAAGTACCGATAAAAAAAACAAAATAAAATAGGAGGTGTTTTAAAAGTGGAAGATAAGTATTTATATCTATTTTCCTTGGCAGTAATACTCTTGTCTACGAAATTTTTGGGGCTTATTTCTAGGCGAGTTCAGTTACCTGCTGTTGTAGGTGCTCTTATTTCGGGCATCATACTTGGTCCGTCTTTTCTTGACTTTATAGAATATACGGACTTTATTCAGAAGGCTTCTGAAATAGGTGTTATTCTTCTTATGTTTATGGCTGGTCTTGATACAGATTTGGACGAGCTTAAAAAGAGTGGTTTAGCATCATTTCTTGTAGCTGTATTAGGTGTAGTTTTACCGTTGTTAGGTGGTTTTCTATGCTTTAAGTATATGTTTCCAGAAGAATATGCCAATAATAGCTTAGGCTTTTTAAAGGCTGTTTTCGTAGGCATTACACTTACTGCTACATCTGTAAGTATAACAGTTGAAACACTTAGAGAAATGGGCAAACTTAAAGGTAAAATGGGTACTACAATAATGGGTGCAGCAATTATTGATGATATTGTAGGTATTATTGTACTTACTACTATTACAAGTATGCAGGATACATCAGTAAATCCTACTATTGTTCTTGTAAAAATAGTTATGTTCTTCATTTTTGTTGTTCTCACAGGTGGTGTAGTATTCTTCTTAAAGAATAAGTTTATTGGCAGTGTAAAGAGAAGAAGAAGAATTTCTATTTATGCTCTTGCGTTCTGTCTTTTTATGAGCTTTATTGCAGAAGAAGGCTTTGGCGTAGCTGATATTACAGGTGCATATTTTGCAGGTCTTATGTTCTGTGCTTTCTCTGTAAGAGAATACATAGGCAAGAAATTTAATGTACTTAATTACTTATTCTTTGCTCCGGTGTTCTTTGCAAGTATAGGTATGCAAACTAATATGAAAAGCTTAACAGGGGACATAATATGGTTTACAGTTGTATTGACTATTGTGGCTATATTGACAAAGGTAATAGGCTGTGGATTAGGTGCTAAGATTTGTAAATTTAATAATAAAGAGGCACTTGGTATTGGTATTGGTATGATTTCAAGAGGTGAAGTTGCACTTATTGTTGCACAAAAGGGTGCTGATTGTGGACTTCTTTCAGAAACATTGTTCCCAGCTATTGTAGTAGTAGTTATTATTACTACTTTAATAACTCCAATACTTTTAAAGATATTGCTTACAGAAAAAAATAGTAATGGAGCTGTTGAAACAGCTTAGCAAATAAAAAAATCCCATTTTAATGATATGTACCCAGAAATCTGGACACATTGATTTATTAGTTATGTTGAACACATGGATGCTTCTCTGTATTTTACA
>UQYD01000024.1 GCA_900545305.1 uncultured Eubacterium sp. | reverse complement strand
ATCTTCCGAAAAGAAAATACCGATAAAGCCCTAAAATACGGGATATATCGGCATTTACCAACTTATGAAAAGATAATTAGAAATTTAGTAAGATTTTATGATAAAAAATGTAATATTGTTCTTCAAAAGGTTACATCAAGTATTAAGGCACTTTATGATAGATTGGTGTCAGACGAAAAGTACGATGGTGTATTTATAACTCCAGAACAGGCATTAGCAAAAGTAAAAAGAAGAACTTTAGTTGTTGTAGTAGATACCCATAGAGTTATGCTTTGTGAGTGTCCGGAACTGTTGGATAAAACATCAAGAATAGTTGTTTTTGACCACCATAGAAAAACATCAGGAGCTATTGAAAACTATTCCTTAACATACCACGAGGCATATGCGTCATCTACCAGCGAAATGGTAACAGAAATGCTTATGTATATTAAGGGTGTAAGGTTGTCAAGAGCTGAAATAGAAGGACTTCTTGCCGGTATAACTGTTGATACTAAGAATTTTGCTTTTAAGACAGGTATAAAGACTTTTGAAGCTGCGGCATTTTTGAAGAAAAATGGAGCAGATACGATTTCTGTCAGAAGATTGTTTAAAAGTTCTTTTGATGCATATATGGCAAAGACAGAAATTGTTCGTACAGCAGAAATTATATTTGATAATATGGCTATATCAGAACTTGATAGAGAAGTTGAAAATCCAAGTGTTCTTATTGCACAGGCAGCAGACGAACTTTTAAGTATCGACGGTATAGAAGTAAGTTATGTATTGTGTAAGGTTGGAAATAGAATATGTATTAGTGCCAGAAGTTTAGGTAAGGTAAATGTGCAGAAACTTATGGAAAAGCTGGGTGGTGGAGGACATCAGGCAGGTGCTGCTGCACAGCTTGAAAATGTATCTATGGAAGAAGCACGAGAATTACTTGAAAGTAAAATAGAAGAATATATAGAGGAGACAAATTAATATGAAAGTTATTTTATTAGCAGATGTAAAAGGCGTAGGTAAAAAAGACCAGACTATAAATGCAAGTGAAGGTTATGTAAAGAATTTCCTTTTCCCAAGAAAGTTAGCTGTTGAAGCTAATTCAGGAAATTTAAAGAAGCTTGATAACCAGAAAAAAGCTGAAGACTTACAGCGTCAGGAAGAATTAGATGCAGCAAAGGCTTTAGGCGAAAAGATTGCAGAACAGAAAGTAGTTATTAAAGTAAAGACTGGTGACAACGGTAAGTTATTTGGTGCAGTTACAAACAAGGAAATTGCAGTTGCATTAAAGGAACAGACAGGTCTTGCTGTAGATAAGAAAAAGATTTCTTTAAGTGACCCAATTAAGGCTATTGGTGAGAAGGAAGTAACAGTAAAACTTCACCCAAAGGTAAGTGTAAAGTTAAAGGTAGAAATAGAACAGCAGTAATTTAATTTTAGGTGGTTTAGTATGGCAGAGAATACTGAAAATAAATATCTTAATAAAGTGCCTCCACATGATAATGATGCAGAACAGGCTGTATTGGCATGTATGCTTTTTGATAATGAAGGTGCAAGAATTGCTATAGAGGGCTTAGATTCTCAGGATTTTTATAGTCCGGCACATCAGCTTATTTTCAGTGCAATTTCTGATTTGTATAACGGAGCAATGCCTGTAGATATAATTACAACCAAAAATAAGCTCATAGAAATGGGTGTTTTGGAAAAGGTTGGTGGACCGGAGTATATTATAAAATTGGCAACTCTTGCTTCAACAAGTGCAAATACCAAAGAATATGCTAATATTGTAAAAGAAAAAAGTGGCTACCGAGCTATAATAAATATTGCAAATAAGATTTCTGATGATAGTTTTAAGTCTACTGAGGGCGTAGATTCTATTTTGGCTGAAGCTGAAAATAGTATTATGAATGTTGCCCAAAATAGACGTTCAGAAAACTTTAGACCTATTGAAGAAATTGTTGCTGAAGCTATTGATAAAATAGAAAAAGTAAATCAGGCTGATAATCCTATTACAGGTGTTGAAACTGGATTTACTGACTTTGATAGAAAGACAGCAGGTTTACAGCCATCAGATTTAATTCTTATTGCAGCTAGACCATCAATGGGTAAAACAGCATTTGCACTTAACATTGCTCAGTATGCTGCAGTAGAAAAGGGTGTGCCAACAGCTATATTTAGTTTGGAAATGTCAGCTGGTCAGCTTATGAACCGTTTGCTTTCTGTTCAAAGTAGAATTGAGGCGGGCAAGTTTAGAAGTGCCGGTCTTACATCAGATGAATATGAAAGACTTGCTTATGCAGCCGGTAAAATAGCAGATTCACCACTTTTTATTGATGATACTTCAGGTATTACACCTACAGAATTAAAAGCTAGATGTGAAAAATTGAAGAACGATAAAACAAAGGGCTTAGGTCTTATTGTTATTGATTATCTTCAGTTAATGAATGGCGGTACAGGCAGAAAAACTGATTCTGTACAGCAAGAAGTTGCTTATATTTCAAAAAGTTTGAAGGGTATTGCAAGAGATTTGAATGTGCCGGTTATAGCACTTTCTCAGCTTAGTAGAGCTGTAGAATCCCGTTCAGATAAAAGACCTATGCTTTCAGACTTGAGAGAATCTGGTGCAATAGAACAGGATGCCGATGTGGTATGTTTCTTATATAGAGAACAATACTACAAACCTGATACTATTGATAAGAAAAATCAAGCAGAAGTAATTATTGCTAAACAGAGAAACGGTCCTTTGGGAACAGTTAATTTGGCTTGGCTTGGACAATATACTAAGTTTGAAAATCTGGAAATAAATGAATATGATATAGATGTATCAGATTTAGATGATATTGAAAATCAGTAATATGAGAATTTATATGGTGTGGTCAGTATATGGCTACACCATTTTTAATGAACCGAAAGATAGATCGGACACACGAAGTGTGGCTTTCAACAAAGTTGAAAGTTCTGACAATGAACCGAAAGATGGATCGGACACAGAAGTGTGGCTTTCAACAAAGTTGAAAGTTCTGACAGTGAATCGGAAAGATAAATCCGATAGCTTGTTTACAAGCTACATTTTGCAAAGCAAAATGTTCTGACAATGAATCGGAAAGATAAATTTGATAGTTTGTAATCTAACCTATAAAACAAGGTCGTAATTTATTCTGAATAAACAAAAAACAACCAGAAGCTTAAATGATCAAGTTTCTGGTTGTTTCATTTTATTCATAATACAACAAATTAAGTATTTATACTATAAATTCTAATAATAAGATAATTATAAATAAAGACAAAATTATAAATTAGATAATTAGGTAGTTGATTTTTTAAAACACGAATTTTTATTTACACGATTAAAAATTCTTAAAGTATAAAATCATTATCTTAGTAATATGAAATATATATTATAGAGCTAAATAAAGTATATAACGACCATACTTTATATCAATCTATATTTTTAAAGAGGAGAGGGCAAGAGAACTTGTCCTCTCTCATAATAATTTATAATTAAACTAAAATCTAATCAAAGATTACTTGCATTCTTCAGCGAGTTTCTTGTAACCTTCGTATCTTCTCTTAGCATCAGCAGCACACTTGTCGAATAACTCTTCAGCGATGTCTGGGAATGCTCTCTTTAATGAAGAGTAACGTACTTCAGCAGAGATGAATTCCTTGAAGTCTGTCTTAGCTTCCTTAGAATCTAATGTGAACTTTTCGTCTGTTGGGTTATATCTGTATAACTGCCAGTAACCACAATCTACAGCCTTCTGAGCTTCAGTATGGAAGTTACCTCTGAAACCGTGGTTGATACATGGAGAGTAAGCCATAATTAATGAAGGACCATTGTAAGCTTCAGCTTCCTTAAGAGCCTTAATTAACTGTGCCTTATCAGCACCCATACAAACCTGAGCAACGTATACATAACCGTAGCTCTTAGCAATCATACCGAGGTCCTTCTTACGAACTCTCTTACCTGCAGCAGCGAACTTAGCGATTGCAGCAGCTGGAGTAGCCTTAGAAGCCTGTCCACCAGTGTTAGAGTAAACTTCTGTATCGAATACGAAAACGTTTACATCGTTGTCAGATGCTAATACGTGGTCAACACCACCGAAACCGATATCGTAAGACCAACCGTCACCACCGAAGATCCACTGGCTCTTCTTAACTAACATATCCTTGTGGTCTACAACATACTGACAATGTTCGCAACCAGCACCCTGAACAGCAGCTAATAATGCAGCAGAAGTTGCCTTAGAAGCTTCACCGTCGTTGAAAGTATCTAACCAAGCCTTTGCAGCAGCAGCAGCTTCAGCGTGGTCTGATTCAGCGATTGCTTCAACATGACCCTTTAAGATTTCTCTCTGGTGCTGAACACCCTTGAACATACCTAAACCAAATTCAGCGTTATCTTCGAAGAGTGAGTTACACCAAGCTGGACCATGACCTTCAGAGTTAGTAGTGTAAGGAGTTGTAGGAGCAGAACCACCCCAGATTGAAGAACAACCTGTTGCGTTTGCAATGTACATTCTATCACCGAATAACTGAGTAATAAGTCTAGCATAAGCAGTTTCAGCACAACCACCACAAGAACCTGAGAATTCAAGTAAAGGCTGTTCGAACTGAGAACCCTTAACAGTGAACTTATCTTCTGGGTTAGCCTTAGAAGGAAGGGCAATAGTGTAATCCCAAGCTTCAGCCTGCTTAGCAGCTTCGTCATCGAATGCAATCATCTTGATTGGCGCATTTTCCTTAGCAGCCATTGGACAAGATGCTACACAGTTACCACAACCAGTACAGTCCATAACAGAAACCTGCATTACATACTTGTAACCAGCTTCCTTACCCTTACCGTCAGCCATCTTAACTGTTGCAGGAGCGTTGTTAGCTTCTTCTTCAGTTAATAAGAATGGTCTAATACAAGCGTGTGGACATACAAATGCACACTGGTTACACTGAAGACAAGTTGTAGGTTCCCAAGTAGGAACGTTAATAGCAATACCACGCTTTTCGTAAGCAGCAGTACCGTTTTCGAAAGTACCATCTTCGATGTTCTTGAATGCAGAAACAGGAAGAGTATCACCCTTCTGAGCGTTCATAACGTCAACGATGTTCTTAACGAATTCTGGTCTGTTAGAATCTACAACAGCAGCTTCGTCCTGAGCATCCTTCCAAGATGCAGGGATTTCAACCTTGTGGAAACCAGTAGAACCAGCATCAACAGCGTTGTAGTTCATGTTTACAATCTTTTCACCCTTCTTGCCGTAAGACTTAACGATGAATTCCTTCATGTACTTAATAGCGTCATCCTTAGGAATGATTTCTGTAATCATGAAGAATGCAGACTGAAGAACCATGTTGAACTTGCTACCTAAACCAAGTTCCTTACCAATCTTAACAGCGTTGATTGTGTAGAAGTTGATGTTCTTGTTAGCTAAATCTCTCTTAACGTTAGCTGGAAGATGCTTATCTAATTCTTCATCAGACCAAACTGTGTTAAGTAAGAAGCTACCGCCATCCTTTAAGTTAGATGTCATATCATACTTATTAAGGTATGCCTGCTGATGACAAGCAACGAAGTCAGCTGTGTTGATAAGATATGGTGAACGGATAGGGCTCTTACCAAATCTTAAGTGAGAATTTGTGATACCACCAGACTTCTTAGAGTCATAAGCGAAGTAAGCCTGAGCATACATATCTGTATGGTCACCGATAATCTTGATAGAGTTCTTGTTAGCACCAACAGTACCATCAGAACCAAGACCCCAGAATAAGCAGCTTGTTGTGCCTTCAGGAGTAACGTCGATTGTAGGACCCTTTTCAAGAGAAAGACCAGTAACATCATCATTAATAGCAATTGTGAAGTGGTCCTTAGGAGTATCCTTTTCAAGGTTAGCATATACACCTAAGATATCAGCTGGAGTAGTATCCTTTGAACCAAGACCAAATCTACCACCAACGATAACAGGCTTTCTGTCTGAACCGTAGAATGCAGAACATACATCAAGGTATAAAGGTTCACCAAGAGAACCAGGTTCCTTAGTTCTATCAAGAACAGCAATCTTCTTTACAGAAGCTGGGATTGCTTCTAAGAACTTTTCAGTTGCGAATGGTCTGTAAAGGTGAACGTTTAATAAACCAACCTTCTTGCCCTGAGCAACAAGATAGTCAATAGTTTCAGCGATACATTCGCAAATAGAACCCATAGCTACGATGATTTCTTCAGCGTCTGGAGCACCGTAGTA
Organism: uncultured Eubacterium sp.; assembly: GCA_900545305.1. Taxonomy (GTDB): domain Bacteria; phylum Bacillota; class Clostridia; order Lachnospirales; family CAG-274; genus CAG-274. Next base: position 21,359 of record UQYD01000024.1, on the reverse strand, counting down.
GTTGAACAACTTATAATCTCTGCCAGTAAGCTTGCTGATTTCGCCCATGTATTCTTCAACGATACCAGGAACAGCATTGTAATATGGGTTACAAGCTTCACGAGCCTGGAAGAAGATATCTGGGTTCTGAGCAGTACCTCTAGTTACAGGATGTTCTGGATTAAGAGCGTGAGCCTTAAATTCCTTAACTGCATCCATATCAACGAGCTTAGCTAAATCTGCATAGTCAAGAACTTCGATTTTCTGAATTTCGTGAGAAGTACGGAAACCATCGAAGAAGTGAAGGAATGGAACCTTACCCTTGATAGCTGAAAGGTGTGCAACAGCACCTAAATCCATAACTTCCTGTACAGAAGATGATGCTAACATAGCGAAACCTGTCTGACGACATGCCATAACATCGGAATGGTCACCGAAGATGTTAAGAGCGTGGCTAGCTACACAACGAGCACTAACATGCATAACGCATGGAAGAAGCTCACCAGCAATCTTGTACATATTAGGAATCATAAGAAGTAAACCCTGTGATGCAGTGTATGTAGTTGTTAATGCACCAGTAGCTAAAGAACCGTGAACAGTACCAGCTGCACCGGCTTCAGACTGCATTTCTACAACATCAACTGTCTGACCAAAGATGTTCTTCTTACCTCTAGCTGCCCATTCATCTACATGTTCAGCCATTGGAGAGGATGGAGTAATAGGGTAAATACCTGCAACTTCAGTAAAGGCATAAGATACTTCAGCAGCAGCCTGATTACCATCCATAGTTTTCATAACTTTTGACATTTCATAATCCTCCTTGTCAAATGCATTAGAGTCAGAGGGTGTTGCCCCTCTACAGATAAATTGCTATAAGCAAAATATTCTATGGTTATATTATAACAACATTTCTCTCATTAGTAAACATAAATTTTTCTTTTTTTAAAATTTTTTAAAAAATTAACTAAAAAGGTGCAATTTTTCGGTATAAAGAATAAAATAGATGTTTTTTTGTAGGTTTTATTGGAAAAATTAAATCATAGTAACCACTTATGAAATATAGTGATTATAGACTTTTTAAGCATAAAAATTGAAAAATGATTGTATTTAATAATGCTTTGAGTCTTTTTATGAAATACTTAGTTACGGTAAAAATAAATCAGTATTTTTCTAATATTAAAAATTAAAAATTAGGTAAACATATAATTGTTGAGCTATAAATGTTATAAAAATATATAAAATACTTCTTTGAAAAATAGGGTTCATGTGATATACTATGACTAGCTTACTTTATTGTAGAGGAGGTTGAGATGTGACAGATGAATATAAGGGGTTAAGTGAAGATAAAGTCATATCTTTATTAAATAAGTTTTATTCTACTTTTTTTGAAATATATCAGAATGAAAATTTCTTAAATAAAAATATATATGCAAGGTGTTGTGATAGCCTTTTTAAAAAATGGTACTATTCAGCAGTTGTAGGGAATACTACAATTACACCGGCTCAAATAGTGGAATATTTAAACCCTAATAGTGTAGCATACAGAATAAAAAATTCTGACTATAAAAATGAAAAAATTTTAAATTATAAAAAAATAGATTATTCTTTAGAAAGTCACCCTATAACATACGATTTTAAAAATATATTAAGTTTGGGCAAAAATAGTATTCAATTTGACACTATAGGCAAACTTGTTAATATAAGTAAGATTGAATTAAATGAATTGCTCTCAAATACAGAAGATAGTTATGTATTCTATTTGTTAGAATTGGCTATGGAAATGAAATTGGTTACTACTATACCTTCCATAGGAGTTACTACATTTCAGACCACAGATAATGCCAATGACGTATTGAAAATGGATAATAGAAAATTACTGGATTTTATGTTAGATGGTGCTTATGAATTAACTAAAAATAAAATTATAGTAAATAATGTAGGAAAGAAAGAACACATTAAAAAATGGATAACAGAATTTACGGAAGTAGATAAGGTTATGAGATTTTTAATGGAGCTTGAAAATGGTAAAAATTATACTGATGATGAATTCAGTATGTTTTTACTTGAAATGGGTATTTTGTTTGACAAATACTTCCTTACGCCTTATGGCTATTATTTCAAACTTATAAATCCTTACTATGGTATGCCTTTTGATATGGTAAATGAATTTATGTTTATAGATTCTTTGGCTGAGGATTATGGCGAAATATATTTAGAGGACTATGAAGATATTATGTATTCGCCTTGTACAAGTTACTCCCTATCAAAATTAGGCAGAGAGTATTATGAAAAACACTCTTTGGAAAAAAATCAGTTGGACGATTTGAATATTGATGATGTTTTTGATATTGTTCTTAATAATAAGGTAGAAAAATATCATAGATTGAGAAATAAAACCGTAGAAAAAAATGAAACTATAACATTGAAGATGTATGATAATGATAATCCATCTGAAAGTTTGTTGGATAAGTTCAATAAAAATATGTCTTTAGCAAAATTAAGCCATATTATTTGTCATAAGTACAAACTAATGGGGGATTTGTATGATTATAGTTTTTATACATTGCCTAAGACAGTTTTTTCAGAGTACAGATGTGATTATGAAAATGTTAATTACAATACAGTTAATATAACGTTAAAAGATATTTTTAGTCGATTTAATAAACTTTATTTAGAATTTGGTAATAATAAGGTTTTTGTTATCAATAAAGTGTAAAATTTAATAGGTAATTTATTAGAAATCTTTGCATATAATGTATTGAGGAGGTTGTACGTTTATGCGAAGATTTTTATTTTTATTATTAATTGTTTTGTTATGTGGGTGTTCGGAGAGTGATAGCAATTCCAATACAGCTACAGTAGGTAAATATGGTGAAAGTATGCCTGTAACAAGGGCTGAAGTATGTAAAATGATAGCTTTGTCTAAATATAGTCCAGAGGAAATTGACTTGTTGGAAAGAAAAATAGTGTTTAAAGATACCGATATGAATAAATGGTATGATAAATACATAAATAGTGCCTTTACCTGTGGTTATATAAGTGGTGTTGATGAAGAACATTTTGACCCAGAGGGATACCTTTCATTAAGACAAGCTCAATTCCTTATTAACAAAATTACAAATTCAGAAAAATTAAAACTGAAATATAATGAGGAGGATAAGGATAAACCTATTTCCTACGCAATGTGGGTGGAAGCTTTTGAAAAATCAGCCAAAATAGCAAATTTAAAAGTTGCAAATCAAAGTGTGATAGTTTATGCCACAAAAGAGCAATGCTCAAAATTAGGCGATGACTTTATACTTACTGATAAAGGATTATTAAAAACAGATGGAATAGATTTTTCAGCTTATTATGATTGCCAAATTAATGTTATTACAAGAGAAAAGGAAATTGCTGCTATTAAATCTATTGAAAATGATTGTCCGGTTATTGATGATTTGACTGTTGTAAAAGCTAATTCAAAGGGGATAGATGTTCAATTAAATGGAGCTACCAGATTTTTCAAAATTGAGAACAGTACATATAAAGAAGGGGACAAAGTTAAGATTTCATTCCTGAAAAATGGGGGCTATGAAATTAAGTATATGTAATTTATGACAGTGCTTTTACATATTAATTATGTAAGAGGTGATTATATTGCAGAAAATTAATATAGGTATTTTAGGTGGGGATTACAGATATAAAATATTAAAAAATCTTTTTAAGTCAGAGGAACTTAATGTCAAAACTTTCGGTAATATACATATTGAAAATAATAGCGCTTCACTTGATGAAATGTTAGATAATACAGATTTGTTAATAGGTCCAATACCTTATACTAAGGACAAAAAATACATAAATTTGTTTTGTGAAGATAAAATATCAATTTCAGAGCTTTTATTAAAAATGAAAAGTAAGAAAATAGGGTGCTTTATTGCCGGTGTACTTGATGAGGAGTTCAAAAATAAGGTTAAAAGTTCGAATATTAAAGTATATGATTTTTTTGAAATAGAAACTGTTGCTGTAAAAAATGCAGTGCCTACAGCAGAAGGTGCAATTATGACTGCTATGGAAGAAAGCGAAAAAACACTTTTTGGTAGTGATAATTTAATTCTTGGCTATGGACGATGTGGCAAGATACTTGCTCATACATTAAAAGGTTTGGGAGCTAATGTAAGTGTTTCTTACAGAAAACAGCTGGATTTAGCCTATATATCAGCCTATAATTACAATCCAATTAAATTTGATGATATAGAAAAGGTAATTGGCAAATATGATTTTATATTTAATACTATACCAGCTCTTGTTCTAAATAAAAAAGTTTTAAACTGTGTTTCTAAAAATGCAACAATAATTGATATAGCTCAAGCTCCAGGAGGGGTGGATTATAACTATGCAAGGAACATTGGCTTAAGAGCTTTGTATTGTCCTGGATTGCCGGGAAGAATTGCTCCTGTTACGGCAGCAGAAATTTTAAAAGAGGCTGTTGAAACAATCGTAGCAGAAATAGATATGCCATATCACAAAAATAGATAAGACCTCATAATATACAGGGGAGGTGATATGGTGGAATTAAAAGGAATTAATTTAGGCTTATGTATGTGTGGCTCTTTTTGCACTTATAAAAAATCCTTTGAAGCTATTGAAAGATTAAAAAAAATAGGGGTTAATATATATCCAGTAATGAGTAAAATTTCCTATACTACAGATACAAGATTTGGAAAGGCTCTTGAATTTAGAAAAAGACTTGAAGATATTACAGGAAATAAAATTATTGACTCTGTTTTTTCAGCTGAACCTATTGGACCACAAAATTTCTTAGATATTATGTTGGTTGCCCCTTGCACAGGTAATACGATGGCAAAATTAAATAATGGTATCACAGACGGTCCAGTTACAATGGCTTGTAAGGCACATTTAAGAAATAACAAACCTCTAGTGCTTTGCCTTGCCACCAATGATGCTCTTGGTATAAATTTAAAAAACATAGGTGGGCTGATGGTAAGAAAAAATATTTTCTTTGTGCCTTTTGGACAGGATAATCCATCTAAAAAACCTCTGTCTATGATTTCTGATTTTGAAAAGATAGAGGATACTTTGAAAAAAGCTTTGGAATATGAGCAAATACAACCTATACTGATTTAAAGATAGAAAAGGCTGTTGCAACGAAAACAACAGCCTAGAGTTTTAATTATATTACATAATTTTTTAAGCTACCAATTTTTTCTATGCGACATTCTATTACATCACCTTTTTTAAGAAATTTTGGTGGCTGGAAGCCCATACCAACGCCAGCAGGTGTGCCCATAGAAATTATAGTACCAGCCTTTAATGTAGAGCCTTGAGATAATTCGCTTATAACATGAGGAATATCGAAAATAAGCAAGCCAGTATTACTATCTTGTCTAAGCTCTCCATTTATGTAAGACTGTATAGAAAGTACAGGTGGTCTATCAAACTCGTCTTCTGTTACAATATCAGGTCCCATAGGGCAGAAACCATCAAGACTTTTGCCGAAATACCATTGTTTGTGTCTTGTTTGGAGATTTCTTGCACTAACGTCATTTAAAATTGTATATCCAAAAACATAGTCAAAAGCATTTTCTTCTGAAACATTCTTAGCATCTTTTCCTATTATTACAGCTAATTCACATTCGTAATCTAAACTGTCTACTAATTCAGAATATGAAGGAATATTACCTTCTGTAGCAACACATTCATTAGCTCTTTTTGAAAAATATACGGCATAAGGTCTATCGCCACCAAAGGCCTCTTTTTTGTAACGAGCTGATTCCTCAGCATGTGCCATATAGTTAATACCTAGACATATTATGTCCTGTTTAGGATTAGGAATTGGAGCAAGAATTTCAGTTTCTGCTACATTAATCTTATCAGAAACTAAACTCAATAATTCCTGTGTAGATTTATTAGACTCTATTAATTCATTCATAGAATTGTAAGGTAAGGTATATATTAAATCATCTTTTACTATACCCACTTTTGTATGGTTATTGTGTTTAAAAGTTCTTAATCTCATTTTTTCACACTCCTTTATTTGATTATATCATATTGGCAAACAAAATTAAATATAAAAAGTTTATACGAACAAATGTTTGACAAAGGCAAAAATATATTGTATAATGTCGATAAATCGAAGATATGTTCGAAAAAAGGAGGAGAAAGATGAAAGAATATAAAAATTGTATTAATAGAATTATGATGGCTTTATTGTCCGTATTTGCTTTTTCTATAGTTTATGGAATATGTTGGCTTATAAATGCAGGATTTGAACGTATGATTGCTTTTACTATGCCTTTTGTAGTAGTAGCTGAAATTTCTTGGATATTGTTTGGTGTAAATGCTGATTTAGAGGAAAAAAGAAGAAAAGAAAGGGCTATAGCTAGACAAAAGAGAAAAAGTTTGGATTATGGAAATAACGTTATTTACGGCTTTGCAGAAAAAGAAAGAGACAAATATTATTTGTTCAAGGTTTCTTAATCAGGTAGAAAATGGTTTTTAGTTGACAAATTTGTTGTTCTGAATTAAAATCAATATGTAAATACTGATTTAAAGAAAGGAAACAGAAAAATGAAAATTGCTTTAATCAATGAAAACAGTCAGGCAGCAAAGAACGAATTAATCTTCAATACTTTAAAGAGTGTAGTTGAACCTATGGGTCATGAAGTATTTAACTATGGTATGTACTCTGCTGATGACGAAGCACAGCTTACATATGTTCAGAATGGTATTCTTGCAGCTATTTTATTAAACTCTGGTGCAGCTGATTTTGTTATCACTGGTTGTGGTACAGGTGAAGGTGCAATGCTTGCTTGTAATGCTTTCCCAGGTGTTTTATGTGGTCATGTTGTTGACCCATCTGATGGTTATATGTTTGCTCAGATTAACGATGGTAACTGTGCAGCTTTCCCATTTGCTAAGGGTTTTGGTTGGGGTGCTGAATTAAACCTTAAGTATACTTTCGAACAGCTTTTCTGTGGTGAAAGTGGTCAGGGTTACCCAAGAGAAAGAGTAGTACCAGAACAGAGAAACAAGAAAATTCTTGACGAAGTTAAGAAGGTTACTCATACTGATTTAATTACTATTCTTAATAACCTTGATAAGGACCTTGTTAAGGGTGCTATCAGTGGTGAAAAGTTCCAGGAATATTTCTTTGCTAATTGCAAGGATGAAAAGATTGCTGAATGTGTTAAGGCTCTTTTAGCTTAATCAACAGTATTTGGTAGTAAAAATGCTCTCGTTTTATAGCGAGAGCATTTTTTGTGTCATATTTGTTTTACATAGGTAAAAGTAACATAGCTACTTTAAAGAATACGAAAACTGAGAAAGTATCTACAATAGTTGTAATAAGTGGAGATGCCATAATAGCAGGGTCCAATTTAAGTTTTTGTGCAACCATTGGGAGTATACAACCAATTAATTCAGATAAAATAACAATAAGCATAAGTGTAACACCTATTGTAAATGATAAAAGTACAGTAGAAAAAGTGAACTGATTTCTATACATAATGTATATTCTTATACCATTTACTATTGCAAGAGCAACACCTACAACTAAAGCAATTCTAAATTCTTTAAACATTACTTTGAAAATATCTTTAAACTTAATTTCTTCAAGAGCAAGACCACGAATTACAAGAGTTGAACTCTGAGAACCACAGTTACCACCGGTATCCATAAGCATTGGTATAAATGAAACTAGAATAGGGATAGCAGTAAATGCGTTTTCGTATTTTGTTATTATTGTACCAGTAAGAGTTGCAGAAAGCATAAGGAATAAAAGCCATAATATTCTATGCTTTGCATGACTAAATACAGATGTTTTGAAATAACTATCCTCAGTAGGTGTCATGGCAGCCATAATTGCGAAATCTTCTTCAGTTTCGTCTTCCATAACGTCCATGGCATCATCGACAGTAATTATACCAATTAATCTGTCTTCGTTATCTACAACAGGAATAGCAAGTAAGTCATATTTTGAGAATTTCTTAACCACATCTTCTTTATCGTCAAGAGTATTTACAGCTATGATGTTGGAATCCATAATATCTGAAATTTTACAAGAATAGTCATTTAAAAGTAAATCCTTAACAGAAACAGTACCTAAAAGTTTTCTGTCCTTTTCAATAACATAACAAGTGTAAATTGTTTCCTTGTCTACGCCTGTTTTTCTGATTATGCTAAAGGCTTCTTCAACTGTCTGCTGTGGACGGAAGTTGACGTACTCAGTTGTCATAATACTTCCGGCACAATCCTTAGGATACTTTAAAATATCATTTATAGTGTTTCTAGTTTCTCTATCTGTGTTCTTAAGTATTTTCTTTACAACACTTGCAGGCATTTCTTCAATTAAGTCTACAGCATCGTCAATGAAAAGGTCTTCCATAATTGCTTCAATTTCTTTATCTGAAAAACCTTTGATGATAAGTTCCTGTTCGTCACTATCAAGGTGAGCAAAAGTATCTGCTGCCAACTCTTTAGGTAAAAGCCTAAAAAGCAAAATGACATCAGTTCTAGGTACTTCCTCAAATATGTTTGAAATATCAGCAGGGTTTTGTTCTGCCAAAAGTTCTTTTAATTCTTTTAAATTTCTGTCATTTAAAAGTTGTACGGCCTTTTTTGTTAATTCTAATTCTTCAGTATTCAAGGTCAATCACCTCTTCTTATTTTTTTTATTTCTTCCTCACTTGTAGTGATGTAAGCAGTTTTGTTTGTTTCGTATATTACAAAACCTGGTTTAGAACCATTAGGTTTTTTAACATTTTTCTTTTCGGTGTAATCTACAGGCACCTTTGAGGAGTTCTTAGCTTTACTGTAAAAAGCTGATAGCATAGCTCCCTCATTAAGAGTAGTGTCTGGTATTGTCTGACCATTTGCAACAATAATTACATGAGAACCTGGGATGTTTTTAGTATGCATCCAAATATCTCTCGGTCGTGCAAATTTTAAAGTTAATTCATCATTTTGAATATTATTTTTACCAACATAAATATCAAAACCATCTTGAGAAATAAAATGCAAAGGAACAGAATGTTTCTTGCTTTTATCTTTTTGGTTCTTAACTTTCTTTACATAGCCTTCTTCTCTAAGTTCACGTCTTATTTCTTTTACGTCCTGCTCATCAGTACAGTTGTTTACAGATGTAAGAACACTTTCAAGATAGGCAAGTTCTTCGTCATTTGATTTTATTTGGTCTTTAAGAGCTTCAAATGTTCTCTTAGCTTTGTTATAGGCTTTGTAATATTTTTGAGCATTTTCAGAAGGTGTTTTATTGCTGTCTAACTCTATAGCTACTAATTCTTGATTTTCAGAATAATAATTAGGTAACTCAACCGTTGTCATACCTTTTTTGATTGAATAAATGTTAGCAGTTAAAAGCTCACCTTTAAGCCTTAATTCATCTCTGTTTTTAATACTTCTGAGAGTTTGCATCTGAATATCTTTTTTTCGTATGCAACGCTCAATGTTTTGAGTAATAAGTTTTCTTAAATCTTGAGTTTTTTGTCCTATTCTGTAGGCAAAGTCTCTATTAGCATAAAAACTTTCGATTAGTTCAGATATTGAAGTATATTTCTTTATTTCAAATCCGTTGAACTGAGACATTTCAATAGGACTAAAATCTATAGTTTTACCTTTTTCGTTAGTGATGCTTTCAGGGTAAAATCTATTTGCTTTTATATCTTCAACTAACTTGGCAAATTCATTGAAAATTACTTCTTTCTGAATGTCGGTTAAAGCCTCTACAGGTGTTGAACCGTTTACATTTGCTCTGTAACAAATTTCAGAAGCTGCAATAGGGCTGATACCTGTATAATTTTTGTATATAACAGACTGGATTTCAAAAGAAGGGTTGTTTCCTAAAACCTCTTTAAAATTATTATCATCTAATTCAAGGGTGTTGATTTTGCCTTGAGATGGAGGGAGTGTATACTCTCTGCCGGGCAAAACTTCTCTAACAGAACTGGTATCATGACCTATATGTTTTATACAGTCTAATATAGTATTATTTTCATCTGTAAGAATAATATTACTATGTCTACCCATTATCTCTAAGACAAGTTTTTTTACAGAATAATCGCCAAGTTCATTAAGTGATTCTACATAGATGTTTAATATTCTGTCAAAATCAGGCTGTTCAATTTTTATTATTTTACCACTTTGTAAATGTTTACGCATTACCATACAAAACAATGGTGGTGTCATTGGATTGCTAGGGTTTGTTTGCGTAAAATGAAATTTCGGAGTTGATGCATTGGAGGTCAACAACAGTTTGTAAGCTTGACCCATACTTCTTATTCCTAATATAATTTCGTCTTTCTCAGGTTGATAAACTTTATCAATTCTTCCTCCGAGTATTTTATCTTCAATTTCAGCCTTAATAGCTGAAACAGTAATACCGTCAAATGCCATTGTGATTCCTCCTAAACGGTAATATTATACCGAATTTTTTGGTTGTTTTCAATACTTGTTTAAAATTATTCTGTGCTTTTACTGATTTTTTACCTACCTATAGTAAAAATTTTACTTATTTATAAAAAAACTCTTTAAATTAATTTAAAGTTATAGTATAATAAATTGATATTTAGTAAAACGAAAGAGGTAGTTTTATGAAAAGTATGACAGGCTATGGTAGAGGCGAATGTACAATGTATGAACGCAAGTTCACCGTTGAAATAAAAGCTGTAAACCATAGATATAATGATATTACAGTTAAATTACCAAGAGCAATAATGGGCTTTGAAGACGAGATAAAGAAAGCTATTTCTAAAAAAGTCTTTAGAGGTAAGCTAGATGTCTTTGTTAATTTTGAATCTTTTTCCCAAGAAGATGTTAACATAAGTGTAAATGAGCCTTTGGCAAAATCTTATACAGAAACATTGAGAAAACTTAAGTCTGACTTACAGCTTGAGGGAGATGTTACCATTGAGATGGTTTCTAAATTTCCGGATGTAATTACAGTAGATAAGAATATTTCTAATGAAAATACTGAAAATGAAATTAGAGAATGTCTTATGAAGGCTGTTGAAGATGCTACAGATGCTTTTGTCGCTATGAGAGAAGTTGAGGGCGAAACTCTTAAAAAGAACATTATTGAAAAGGTTGCTTTTGTAAATGATGCTTTACAGAAAATAGAGGAAAGAGCTCCTTTTGTATCTAAGGACTATAGAGCAAGACTTGAGGCTAAATTGGCTGATTTAGATGAAATTCAAGTTGACGAAAGCAGACTTCTTACAGAGGTTATGTTGTTTGCTGATAAGGCTTGTATTGATGAAGAAATTACAAGATTGCACTCTCATATTTCCCAGATGTATAGCATCGTAGAGGAGAGTGTTCCCGTAGGTAGAAAATTAGATTTCCTTGTTCAGGAAATGAATAGAGAAACTAATACTATTGGTTCTAAGTCTAACGATATACAAATAACTAACCACGTTGTTGATATTAAAAGTGAAATTGAAAAAATTCGTGAACAAATTCAAAATATAGAGTAGGTGATGATGTGAAACTTATTAATATAGGTTTTGGTAATACTGTTCCGACAAGCAGGATTATAGCTGTTGTCAGCCCAGAATCTGCACCTATTAAAAGACTTATTCAAGATAGAAAGGAAGCTGGTCTTGCTATTGATGGTACTTTGGGGCGAAGAACTCGTTCAGTTATTGTTCTTGATAGCAACCATATTGTGCTTTCAGCTTTGCAACCGGATACAATTTCAGCTAGAATAAACGGTAAAGACTTAAAATTAGATACAGAAGATAGATTAGGAGAGGAAAGTTTATGAAAAAAGGACTTCTTATAGTTGTTTCTGGGCCATCTGGTGCAGGAAAAGGTACTGTAATGGGTAAACTTTTAGAAACAGGTAAATATGCTTTGTCTATTTCTGCAACAACTAGAAAACCTAGAGAGGGAGAAATTGACGGTAAGTCATATTTCTTCAAGACAAAGGAAGAATTTGAACAGCTTATTGCTGACAAAAGATTGTTAGAGTATGCCTGTTTTTGTGATAATTACTATGGTACACCTCTTGATTATGTTCAGGAACAGATGAACAATGGTAAAAATGTTATTCTTGAAATAGAAGTACAAGGGGCTATGGAAGTAAAGAAAATGTTACCTGATACAGTAATGATTTTTATGCTTCCACCAAGTTTTGAAGAATTACACAATCGTTTGGTAAATAGAGGTACTGAAACTATTGATGTAATTGAAAAAAGAATGTCAAGAGCTAAAGAGGAAGTTGGCTTAATAGAAAATTACGATTATGTAGTTGTAAATGAAGATATTGAAGATACAGCCTCAGCTATTGACAATATAGTAGAAAGTGAAAAAAGTAAGGTAAAACATAACTTAAATACAGTAAATAGAATTTTAAAAGGAGAGTAATAAAAATGTTAAAACCATCATATGCACAACTTATGGACGTATTAAATAAGGGCTCTAAGGAAAATGTTACAAGCCGTTATTCTGTAGTTATTGCAGCAGCAAAGAGAGCTAGACAGCTTATTGACGGTGATGAACCAATGGTATTTGGTTATACAGAAGATAAGCCTTTATCAACAGCAGTTGCTGAAATCGAAAAAGGTAAGATTAAGATTGTTCCAGTTGGTGAAGGTACAGTTTTAAACTTACACAAAGACCAAGATATTGAAGAAGAAATTCTCAATGAACTTAAAAAAGAAGCAAAAGAAACTGAAGAAGAAAAAGTGCCTACAAGTTTTGAAGAAAACGAAGCTGAGGTAGAAGTAGCAGAAGATGAAATTACTGAGGAGTAATTTTGTCGATTTGGGCTGATGTATATTCAGCCCAATATTTTTTTGGAGGGAATATACTTGAATTATGCAGAAATAGTAATTGCTAATGCAAATGAAAATCTGGATAGAGTTTTTCATTATGGTGTGCCTGAAAATTTAAGGAATGTCATAGAAGTCGGTATGAGAGTATATGTCCCTTTTGGAAAGGGTAACCATAGAACTGAAGGCTATGTAATAGGCTTTACAGATGAAATAGATTTTGATAAAAGTAAAATCAAAAATATTTATTCAATGGCTGAAAGTTATGTCGTTATTTCACAAAAAAGGTTACAGCTTGCTTATTGGATGAAAGAAAAATACTATTGTTCAATAGGCAGTGCAATTATGGCTATTACTCCCAAAATAGTAAAAGAAAAGGCTTTTAAATGTGTTTCTGTTAATAAAAAATGCGAAAATTTATCTGAAAAAATACAACAGGTTTTAAAAAAACAGACTAAACAAAAGGCTGTTTTAGAAATGCTTTTAAATGGTAGTGTAGTTCCTGTAAGTCATATTAAAAATCTGCTTGGAGTTACAGATAGCCCCATTGATAGTCTTGTTAAAAAGGGTATTTTGGTCATAGAAAATGTTCAAACTTATAGAGGTAATTGTAATTTTGAATACAGAAATAGAACAATTGCACCAATATTAAATGAAGAACAAACAAATGCAGTTAATGTTTTAAACGATAGTATTGACAATCAAAATACAAAACCTATTTTAATAAAAGGTGTTACAGGAAGTGGCAAAACAGAAGTTTATATGGCTGCCATAGAAAGGGCTTTGCAGATAGGTAAACAATGTATAGTCCTTGTGCCGGAAATTTCTTTGACACCACAAACTGTAGATAGATTTGTTTCAAGATTTGGTGATAAAGTTGCTGTTACACATTCAAGATTGTCAGACGGTGAAAGATATGACCAATGGAATAGAGCAAGAAAAAACGAAATTTCTGTTATGATTGGACCTAGGTCAGCTATTTTTACCCCTTTTGAAAATTTAGGTCTTGTTGTTATTGATGAAGAACACGAAACTACTTATAAATCAGACCAACAAAGTCCTAAATTTGATGCAAGGGAAGTAGCAGAAAAATTAGGTGAGTTGTATAATTCTGTAACAGTTTTAGGCAGTGCTACCCCATCTATTACAAGTTTCTATAAGGCTAAACATAATATATATAAGTTAGTTCAATTAAACAATAGAGTAAATAACGCATATCCCGATGTAAAAATTGTTGATATGCGAAGTGAATTGGCAGAGGGAAATAAATCCATTTTCAGTAGAGATTTGCAATATAATATTTCAAAGGCTATTTCCAATGGAGAACAGATAATTCTGTTTTTAAATAGACGTGGATTTTCAAATTTTGTTTCCTGTAGAAGTTGTGGACACGTTATGAAATGTAATAATTGTAATGTCAATTATACATTTCACAAAAGTATAAATAAACTTATGTGTCATTACTGTGGTAAAATAATTCAAGTACCTACGGTTTGCCCAGAATGTGGTTCAAAGTATATTAGGCATTTCGGCTCTGGTACTGAAAAAATACAGCAGGAAGTTGAAAAACTGTTTCCGAAGGCTAAAACTTTGCGTATGGATTTGGATACTACAACAAGAAAAAATAGTCACCAAACAATACTAGAGAAGTTTAGAAATCAGGAGGCAGATATTCTAATTGGAACACAGATGATAGCAAAAGGATTGGATTTTCCTAATGTTTCATTGGTAGGGGTTATATCTGCTGACTTATCCCTAAATTCTGGAGATTATAATTCAAGTGAAAATACATTTCAGCTTGTTACACAGGTTGCTGGCAGAGCTGGTAGAGCCGATGTTTCAGGAAAAGTTATAATACAGACTTATAATCCTGAAAATTATTGCATACAATATGCTGCCAAAAATGATTATATTGATTTTTATAATGAAGAAATAGAATATAGAAGACAATTAAAATACCCACCTTTTGGCAATTTTTTTGTTGTTTTATTTACGGGAGTAGATTATAATTTAGTTGTAAGGCTGTTGGAAGAATTACACTTCATAATGGAACATTATAATAAAAATAATCAGTTTACATTATTAGGACCTATGCCTGCTACTATTTCTAAAATAAATAATAAGTATAGGTATCAAATAGTTGTAAAATCAACGGAAGAAACAAAACTGAAAAACTATGTTTTGTACTGTTTAAATAAACTTAAAACCAGACAAAAACTGGATAAGATAAATATTGGATTGTATTTAAATCCAAACCATAGTGTATAGGAGGATAATTATGGCTATTAGACAAATCAGAGGTAAAGATGAAGAAATTTTAAGAAAGAAGTGTAAAGAAGTAAAGGAAATTACACCAAGAATTCTTGAAATGCTTGACGATATGGTAGATACTTTAAATGCTGATGAATATGGTGTAGGTCTTGCAGCCCCACAGGTTGGCATTTTAAAGAGAATGGTTGTTATTGATGTAGGCGAGGGTATGATTGAATTAATTAACCCTGTTATTGTTGAAACTAGTGGTTCTCAGACTGGTTATGAAGCATGTTTATCAGTACCTGGTGTTAAGGGTATTGTTACAAGACCTAACTATGTTAAGGTAGAAGCATTAAATCGTAAGGGTGAAAAGTTTACTGTAGACGGAACAGAACTTCTTGCCAGAGCTTTTTGCCACGAAATTGACCACTTAGATGGTATTTTATATATTGACCATGTTGAGGGCGAGTTACAATCTTCATATGAAGATTTCGAAGGTGAGGAGGAATAAAATAATATGAAAATATTATTTATGGGTACACCTGAATTTGCTGCTGTAAATCTTAAAGCTATTGTAGATAAGCACGATGTAGTAGCTGTTGTAAGTCAGCCAGACAGACCAAAGGGTAGAGGTAAAAAACTTCAGCCAACTCCTGTTAAGGAAGTTGCGTTAGAGTATAATATTCCAGTTTATCAGCCGGAAAAAATTAAGGATAAGGAATTTGTAGATTTTCTTAAGACTATTGATGCAGATGTATATGTTGTAGTTGCATATGGACAGATATTGTCACAGGAAATTCTCGATATTCCAAAGTATGGTTGCGTAAATGTTCATGGCTCGTTACTTCCAAAGTATAGAGGTTCTTCACCTATACAATGGAGTATATTAAATGGAGATAAGATTACAGGTGTTACAACTATTTTAATGGATAAAAATTGTGACACAGGTGATATGCTTGTAAAAAAGACCATGGAAATATTGCCGGATGATACTTATGGTAGCCTTCACGATAGAATGGCACCTATTGGAGCAGAGGTTTTACTTGAAACTCTTGAAAAAATTGAAAATGGCACTGTGGTAAGAGAAAAACAGAATGAGGCAGAGGCTGTTCATGTGCCTATGATATTTAAATCAATGGGTGAAATAGATTGGACTAAAAATTCTAATGAAATAGTAAATCTTATACATGGTTTAAATCCGGCACCTGGTGCATTTACAAATTATAACAATGAAGTAATGAAGATTTGGGATGCAAAGGAAACTACAGGAAATGGTCAGGCCGGAGAAATTTTAGTTGCTGATAGCAAAAAAGGTCTTGTAGTCGCTACAGGTAATGGTGCTATTGAAATTACAGAAATTCAGGCAAAAGGTGGCAAAAAGATGAACCCAAAGGATTATCTTAGAGGTCACGCAATGGAAGAAAAAACAGTATTAAAATAATCAGACTTTTTTTGATTGTTATCGTATATGCTTGTATATTATGAATAGGAGATGAGATTTATGCTTTTATATTATGGTGTAATTCTTGTTGCGATTTTAGCTTTGTTTTTTCAGGCTAATGTAACAAGCACATTTGGTAAGTATTCCAAAATAAGAAGTTCGAGAGGCTATACAGGCGCTGATGTAGCCAGAATGTTGTTAAGCCAAAATGGTATTACAGATGTTAGTGTACAGCCCATTAGAGGTAATTTAACAGACCATTATAATCCAGTTAATAAAACTCTCAATCTTTCAGAGAGTGTTTATAATTCGACAAGTGTAGCTGCTCTTGGTGTAGCTGCTCACGAAACTGGACATGCCGTTCAGCATGCAAAGGGTTATGTACCTTTACTTATGAGAAGTGCTATTTTCCCAGCAGTTTCTTTTAGTGGCAAGATTGCAATGCCACTTTTCATAGTTGGTATATTACTTGCTAATTTTATTAACTCACCAATTCTTGCTTTAATTGGGGCTTGGTTATATGTATTTGTAGTAATTTTCCAAATTATTACATTGCCTGTAGAATTTAATGCGTCAGCAAGGGCTTTAACAATGCTTAGAGATTATAATTTCCTTGATGAAACAGAAGTTAGAGGTGCTAGAAAGGTTCTTTCAGCAGCAGCTATGACTTATGTTGCTGCAGCAGCTGCATCTATATTACAGTTCCTTAGACTTCTTGCTATAGTAAATTCTTCAAGACGTAATAACTAAATACTTTTGTTTTAGAAAACAACTGGCTAAAAAAGTCAGTTGTTTTTTGTTGCTTATTATAGACAAAAAATAACCCCAAAAGTTAGAGTTTTAAAACTAACCTTTGGGGTAAATTGTTTTATTTTACTTTTTCTAAGAAAGTTTTTATTCTTTCATTTTTTGGATTGATTATTACATCTTCAGGAGTGCCGTAGTCAATAACGTATCCTTTATCCATAAACATGATCTTATCAGCTACTTGAGCAGCAAAGCCAATTTCGTGGGTTACAATAAGCATTGTAATACCTTCTTTGGCTAAATCACTCATTACACTTAATACTTCCCCTGTAAGTTCAGGGTCAAGGGCAGAAGTTGGTTCATCGAATAATATAATTTCGGGATTTCTCATTAATGCTCTAGCAATAGCTACACGCTGTTTTTGACCACCAGATAATGTAGAAGGCATAGCATCAATTTTATCAAGTAATCCAACCTTAGCCAAAGTTGATTCAGCTAATTTTGATATTTCCTCTTTTGTACCTTGCTTGTTTAAAAGTGGGGCACACATAAGATTTTTTCTTATGCTCATATGAGGGAAAAGATTAAAGTGCTGGAATACCATACCAGCTTTTGAAAGTGCTTTTGCCTTTTCTTTTTTTGATACATAAACGCCGTCTTTACATAAACTTTCTCCTGCAATAGCAATAGAACCACCATCTACAGTCTCTAAGTCTATTAAACTTCTTAAAAATGTACTTTTACCAGAACCAGAAGAACCTAATATTGCAACAACTTCTCCTTTATTAACTTGGAGGCTAATGCTTTTTAATACTTCTAAATTTCCGAAACTTTTCTTTATATTTTTTGCTTCAATTTCGTACATATTTTTACCTCCTAATTAAAATGAAAATTTACCTTCAAGCTTTTTGAAAAGTATAGATAATACATAACTTAATGCTAAATAGAAAACAGCAGCAACAGCATAAGCTGAAACGTTTGTAGATGTATTTACTATTTCTTTTGTAACGTCAAGTAAATCAGCTAAACCAATAGTTGAAACAAGGGCAGTATCTTTTAATAAGATAATTGTTTCATTTGCAACAGCTGGTAAAGAAATTCTAAACATCTGAGGCATAACTATTTTAAATTTAGTTTGCATTTCGGAAATGCCTAAAACTTTTGCAGCTTCATATTGTCCCTTATCAACAGAAAGAAGACCACCTCTAAATATTTCAGCAAAATATGCTGCATAGTTAAATATGAACGCTACAGCACCAGCTGTAAATCTATCAGAAATTGTTAAATACTTTCCTATGCCAGGAATAAAAGGTAAACCAAACCATACGAAAAAGATTTGGAGTAAGAGAGGAGTTCCTCTTAGAATTAATATATAAAAGCCAATGACTTTATTTAATACACGACTTTTACTTGTGTATAAAAATGTAAGTATAAGACCAAATGGTATTGAAAAAACAATAGTGGCTATAAATAATTGAAGGGTTACAATACAACCTGTAGACATTCGGCTTATCCAAGACATTAAATCCATTTTTTCACTTCCTTTACAATAATAAAAGGGGCTGAACACAGCCCCAGTGTTTTATGTTATTAGTTGTTGTTTACAACAATATCTTCGCCAAACCACTTGTTAGAAATTTCAGCAGCTGTACCATCGGCTGATAATTCATTAAGAGCAGTCTGTAATTTGTCAATTAATTCTGTATTGCCTTTCTTTGCTGCAATACCATAATTTTCTGTACCAAAATCATCATCTAAAACCTTAAGGTTTTTGTCTGGGTTTTGAGCAGTATAGTATTTTGCAACAATTTCATCAGCAACAACGGCATCAATTCTACCAGTCTCTAAATCTGTAAAAGCAAGAACGTTTGTTTCATATGTAGGGTTAGATGCAAACTGGCTATGAATTTCATCAGCATTAATAGCATCAACAGCTGAAGAACCCTTCTGAACACCAACATTTTTACCAGCTAAATCAGCCTTTGATTTAATATCAGAATCTTCTTTTACAACAATAATCTGACGATTGTTGAGGTAAGGCTTTGTAAATTCCATACTTGCAAGTCTGTCATCAGTAATAGTGAAACCGTTCCAAATTAAACTAATCTTACCTGTGTTAAGTTCCATTTCCTTACTATTCCAGTCAATAGGCTGGAATTCTATCTTACAACCCATTTTTTCAGCAGCAGCTTTTGCAAGGTCAATATCGAAACCAACAAGTTCGTTTTTATCATCTCTAAAGCCCATTGGTGGGAACTGGTCATCAAGACCTACGATAATCTTATCTGTACTTGCTGTTGTTTCAGCATTGTTGTTTGCACTACCACAGCCAACAACGCCTAAAAGCATAGTAGCTGAAAGAATAATTGATAAAAGTTTTTTCATAATATCCCTCCGAAATTATTTTATTATACTAATACTTTACCACATTAGAGTGGTATATGTAAAGAGTTTTTTAAAAAAATTAAAAAAATTCTTGACAAACAATAAATTATGTTGTAAAATAGCTTTTGTTGGTGACGGAAGTTACTGAGTATGTACGTGTAGCTCAGCTGGATAGAGCGTCTGACTACGGATCAGAAGGCCGCGTGTTCGAATCATGTCACGTACATTTTTGAAAGCACATTTCCATTTGGAGATGTGCTTTTTTCGTATATAAAAATGTTTTATATAGCTTTATTTTTGGGTAATATTTTCCATATAAAATGTATAAAATATAGTATTGGATTTTTTATAAATTTTTCTTTGCTTTTATATAAAAAATCTGTTGAAATTTATTGTTCTATATAGTATTATGTAGGTTAGTAAATTTATAATGGTGGGGGAATATGTTTTGAGAAGAAAAAGAAGCAGATACAATGCAAAAACTAGGTTGCAAGAAATGGCAAGGAGAGTGAATGAAGAATTAGATACTAATACTTCAACCTTGGAAGAATCAAATGTCCATGCTGAAATGGATGTGGATTTAGATAATAGTGAATTAGAAGATGAAAAAATTGATAAATTAGATATTCCTATTCCAAAACACAATGAAGATGAAACATATAACGATAAAGAAAATGAAAAGTCCGAAGAAGATATGGATGAATATATAGTTGGTCATAGAGTTAAAAGAGGTAAGAAAAAAAATAATAAAAATTCTGATAAGAAAATAGTTGAAGAAGATATTGAGGATGTTAATATCAAAAAATCTAAAAAGGGCAAAAAGATTGCGATAACTTCTGCTGTAACTATTATTATTGCCGGTGTTGCATATTGTTCAGTTGCTTATGGGTATTATGGAAATAGACTTTTACCTAATACATACGTAAATGGTATAGACTATTCAAACGAAACAGCTGATAAGTTTACAAGTGAATTAAAAAAACAAATTGAAAATTATAGCCTTACAATTAAAAAAAGTGGAGAAGATATTGATACCATAAAAGGTGCAGATTTAGAAATTTCTTTAGCAGATGAAGGTGAAAAAGAAGTGTTGTCTGCAATAAAGAAACAAAATAAATTACTATGGCCTTTAAGTTTTAAGAATAAAACTGATTTGAATATTTCTGGCGTGGTAACTGCAAATAGTGATAAATTAAATGATATTTATACAAACTTAAAAGTTTTATCTGTTCCTGTAACAGCAGAATACCAAGACGCAAAGGTTTTGTTTAAAGACGGAAAGTTTGTTGTACAAGCTCCGATTCCATCTGATGAAATAGATGAAGAAAGATTAAAAAGTAATATTCTGAGCTGTGTATCTTCATTAACACCAGAGCTAAATCTTGATGACGGTAATTGTTACGTACAGGGTGAAAGTAATACTGACACTGAAGCATTGCAAAAAGTATGTGATGAAGCAAATGCCAAATATCCAAACTTAAATATTAAAATTATGCTTGAAGGAAGCGACATAAATTTAGCAGAGGAACTTGTTCCAGATGCTTTAATTGTTGCTGATGATGGTTCAGTCAGTGTAACTTCTGATTCTATAGATAAAGCCATTGCCAAAGCTAAAGAAAAATATTCTACTGTAGGAGAAACTGTTAAATTTAAAACTGCTCACGGAGATACTGTAGAAGTTAGTGGTGGCGATTATGGCAATATAATGAAAGTAGACGGATTAAAAGAACTACTTGAAAAGGGTATATTAAAAGGAGAAGGTGTTAATG
>UQYD01000023.1 GCA_900545305.1 uncultured Eubacterium sp. | reverse complement strand
ATAAGATGACATATTATTGCTGAAAAGGGCTGATAAAGCACCAATAGCAATGGGAATAAGTATGGATATAATTAATGCACTTTTATCTTTTATTTTTGGCATATACATTCAACCCCTTTGTTTATTTAATATCTTCCCATACCAAAATATTAGCAATCATATCACTTAAAACAACTAAATCGGCAGACAATATAGCCAACTCCTCTCTGGACATAGTTTTTGAAAGCTGACAGGCTATAGTTGATAGAAAGTATAAATTAGAACAGCCATTCATAATAAACCTCTTGTACTTTGTTAATTATTATATGCCATTTATAGATAAAATATAGCTATAAAAAAGGACACTCTTGAAAAATCATAGAGTATCCTTTAAATTTTTATGTGTTCAATCCCTTTAGTAATAATATAATTACTTCAATATTCATTTTATTATCCGTAATATATTAATTGGAGTTTATCCCTTATATTATACCCAAATTAACCCAACTACAAAATTGTATAAATATAGTCTAATAGGCAAATAATAGGCATACAAGTTAAAAATTGTTTGTTAGGAGGAAAAATAGTGAAAGCAACAGGTATTGTAAGAAGAATAGATGATTTGGGTAGAGTTGTTATTCCAAAAGAAATTAGAAGAACATTGCGTATCAGAGAAAGTGACCCTTTAGAAATTTTCACTGACAAAGACGGCGAAATAATACTAAAAAAATATTCTCCCCTTGGAGAACTTGGCAATTTTGCAAAGGAATATGCCGAAAGTCTTGCAAAAAATGCAGGACATACCACTTGCATTACAGACAAGGAACAGATTGTAGCAGCATCTGGAACTGCAAAAAAAGAATTTTTAGAAAAGCATATTAGCCAGCAGTTGGAAGATATTATTGCAAAAAGAAATACCGTTATTGCAAAAAGACAAGAAAAGGGCTTTGTTCCTATATTAGAAGTAGATAACGAAAATATATATTCCCACGAATTAATTACTCCTATTATAAGTGAAGGCGATGTACTGGGAGCAATTATAATGATAAGTGATACAGAGCCTTTAGGAGAATTAGAGGGCAAATTAGTAGCGACAGCAGCCGGTATTTTAGGAAAACAAATGGAACAATAAATTGAGAAAGGTGTAGACTATAGCAGTTTACACTTTTTTTATGCTCTATACCAAAACTTCAATAGTATTACATATTCTATACAACATTTACTGTAATAAGTCTGAAATAAATATGAAAAATTTGAAATATACTGTTGAAAGGCAAAATGAAATATGTTATAATCTAATCACAAGTTATGTGGGTAACTACATAAAATTTTTAATCACAAGGAGGAATTTTGCAAAATGAGCAAAGTTGTAACAATGGGTGAAATAATGTTAAGATTATCTACACCTAATAACGAAAAGTTTATCCAGGCTGACGAGTTTGATATTAATTATGGTGGCGGTGAAGCTAACGTAGCTGTTTCTTTAGCTAACTACGGTCATGAAGCTGAATTCGTAACTGCTGTACCAGCTAACCCAATCGGTGAATGTGCAGTTGCTGCTTTAAGAAAGTATGGCGTAGAAACTAAGAACATCGTAAGATGCGGCGATAGATTAGGTATTTACTTCCTTGAAACTGGTGCTTCTATGAGAGCATCTAATGTAGTTTATGATAGAGCTAACTCTTCAATCGCTACTGCTACTGCTGACAAGTTCGACTTCGATAAGATTTTCGATGGTGCAGATTGGTTCCACTTCACTGGTATCACTCCAGCTGTAAGCGACGTTGCTGCAGAAGTTACAGAAGCTGCTTTAAAGGCTGCTAAGGCTAAGGGCGTTACTGTTTCTTGTGACCTTAACTTCAGAAAGAAATTATGGTCTTCAGAAAAGGCTCAGAAGGTTATGACTAACTTTATGCAGTATGTTGACGTTTGTATCGGTAACGAAGAAGATGCTGAAAAGGTACTCGGCTTCAAGCCAGGCGAAACTGACGTTACTTCAGGCGAATTAGAAATGGCTGGTTACAAGGACATCTTCAACCAGATGTGTGATAAGTTCGGCTTCAAGTTCGTTATTTCTTCATTAAGAGAATCTTTCTCTGCTTCTCACAATGGTTGGTCTGCTTGTATCATGGATGGTGCTTCTCGTGAATTCTACCGTTCAAGAAGATACGAAATCAACCCTATCGTTGATAGAGTAGGTGGCGGTGACTCTTTCGCTGGTGGTCTTATCTGTGGTCTTCTTGACAACCAGGACAAGGCTCCTGTTGACCAGATGAAGGCAGCTATTGAATATGCTGTTGCAGCATCTGCATTAAAGCACACTATCCCTGGTGACTTCAACCTTGTTACTAGAGCTGATGTAGAAGCATTAGCTGGTGGCGACGGTTCAGGTCGTGTTCAGAGATAATTTATTTCTCACATTGTGTTGCCTGTCGGCAACTTGTAAAGGCTGAGGGCGTAAAGCTTTCAGCCTTTATCTAAATATATTATTTTTATGGAGGATTAGAAATGAAATTAGAAGTAAGATATTCAAATCACTTTGATGATGTTAAGCATTACACTACACAGCAGTTAAGAGACCATTTCTTAGTTGAAAAGGTATTCACTCCTGGTGAAATGAAGCTTGTTTATAGCCACAATGATAGAATTATCTTTGGTGGTATCTGCCCAACTACAGAAGCATTAAAGCTTGAAGGTAGCAAGGAATTAGCAGCTGAATACTTCTTACAGAGAAGAGAACTTGGTACAATCAATATCGGTGGTGACGGTATCGTTACTGTTGACGGTAAGGATTACGAAGTTAAGAACAGCGAAGCTATTTACGTTGGTATGGGTGCAAAGGAAATTTCTTTCTCAGCTAAGGACCCTAAGAACCCACCTAAGTTCTATATGAATAGTGCAACAGCTCACAGAAATTACCCAACTGTACTTATTCAGTATGATGATGCAAATCATAAGCCACTTGGCTCTCTTGAAGATTGTAACAAGAGAACTATCAACCAGTACATTCATGACGAAGTATTCGCTAGATTATCTGAAAGAGATGGCGTTGAATACGGTTCATGTCAGCTTGCCATGGGTATGACTAAGCTTGACCCAGGTTCTAACTGGAACACTATGCCATGTCACACTCACGAAAGAAGAATGGAAGTTTACTTATACTTCGATATGGACGATGACAATGTTGTATTCCATATGATGGGTAGACCAGACGAAACTAGACACCTCGTTATGAAGAACGAAAGTGCTGTAATTTCTCCAAGTTGGTCAATCCACTCTGGTGTTGGTACAAAGGCTTATACTTTCATCTGGGGTATGGTAGGCGAAAACAAGGATTATGATGACCAGGATTGGTTAAAGACTGGCGACTTAAAGTAATTTTTGCTTAGAGTACATATGCAAGAAGGCACAGATATTGTCTGTGTCTTTTTGTGATATAATAAATTTTCTTAAAAATTTCTATGTACTATCATTTTGTCATATTTATAATTTTTGTGTCTTTCTTTGAAATAAAAAAATTCACTAATTTAAAAATAATTATGGAAAAATATTGTAGCATATGTTATAATATTTACATAAAAAGGAGGGGTTATATATGAAAAAATTTATAATTTTTGCCTTAATAGGTACTTCTCTTTTAGGATTTTCAGCTTGTAATACTAGTAAACAAAGTGGTGTCGAAACTACAAAAGCATCTACAGTAGCTACTGAAATTGAAAAAGATAGTGTAAAATCTGTTGTTGATGAGGCAATACCTACACAGAAAAGTGGAGAATATTCTATTTCAGGTATTGTAGATACAAAAGATAACGATGCTGTTGTTATAGAAACCGAAAGAGGTTCTAAGATTACATTGCCTGTAAAAAATATTAAAATTAACTTAAATAGTGGAGATAATGTTTTGATTACACTTAAGTTTGATGTTTCTAAAGCTCAGACTTATGATGACATAGAAGTTGTAAATGTAACAAAACTATAGGAGGAATATGAAATTATATTCGACAATCGTATCTGCTATGGTTTTGGGAGCTACTGCAATAAATAGCATAACCGGTGGTATAAATACTGCCGTTGATGCTGAAAATGGTCTATATAATATTGTAGAGTCTTCGGAAAAATCAGTAGAAGAAATGGGAAAAGCTAGTTCCTATGAGATGAATATAGAGCCTACAAATTATGATACCTCTAAACTTTCTAACACAAAGCAGAGTTGGTATTTTGTAGCTAATAACAATCATACACAACCTCAGGGAAATGGCTCGGTTGCCCTAAATAAATACAATGCTTACTATGTAGGCAATCCAAATGAAAAGAAAATATATCTTACTTTTGATGAAGGTTACGAGAATGGCTATACATCTAAAATTTTAGATGTTTTGAAAGCTAAAAATGTAAAAGCTGCATTTTTTGTTACTAAGCCATATATTGAATCAGACCCAGAGCTGGTAAAACGAATGGTAGCCGAAGGACATATAGTTGGTAATCACTCTGTAAAACATTTAAGTTCGCCAACTTTATCCGATTCACAGTTGAAAAACGAGCTTACAGAAACAGCTCAAGCCTTTGAAAAGGTAACAGGACAGGCTATGCCAAAGGTGTTTAGACCACCTATGGGTGAATATAGTGAAAGAACATTGGCTGTTACCAGCAATATGGGTTATAAGACAGTTTTTTGGAGCTTTGCTTATAAGGACTGGATAACTACAGCTCAGCCAGGTAAAGATGTGGCTTATAATACAGTAATGAGCAAGTATCACAATGGTGCTGTTCTTTTACTTCATGCTGTTTCAAAGTCCAATACAGAGGCTTTGGGAGATATTATTGACAGTTTAAGAGCCAAAGGATATACCTTTGACACTTTAAATAATTTATAAAATATATATTAAGGGGATGTTATACAATGGGTATTAAATTAAAATTAAGTGGTACAGAAAACTTTGTAAGAAATGAGGAATATGCTAAGATACAGCCTGCTGTAAAAATGGCAAGTGACTTACTTTATTCAGGTAAAGGTGCAGGTAATGATTACATTGGTTGGGTAGATTTGCCTAATAATTATGATAAAGACGAGTTTGAAAGAATTAAGAAAGCTGCTAAGAAAATTCAGTCAAATAGTGAGGTTCTTATTGTAATCGGTATTGGTGGTTCTTACTTAGGTGGACGTGCTGCGTTAGAATTTGTTAATGGCGTAAACTTCAATAAGAAGGTACATAAGGGTATTCCAGAAGTTTATTTTGTAGGTAATAGTATTAGTTCTGATTATTTAAGTGATATTATTGAAATTCTTGGAGATAGAGATTTTTCTATTAATGTAATTTCAAAATCTGGTACAACAACTGAACCAGCTATTGCTTTCAGAATTTTCAAGAAGATTATTGAAGATAAGTATGGTAAAGAGGGTGCAAAGGAGAGAATTTTTGCCACTACTGATAAAGCAAGAGGTGCTTTAAAGTCTATGTGTAATACAGAAGGCTATGAAACATTTGTTATTCCTGATGATGTTGGTGGTCGTTTCTCTGTTCTTACTCCAGTAGGTCTTCTTCCAATGGCAGCAGCCGGTATTGATATTGATGCAGTAATGCAGGGTGCATCTGATGCAGTTGCTACATATAAGAATGACGATTTAGAAAATAATGATTGCCTTAAATATGCAGCTACTAGACAGATTTTAGGCAGAAAGGGCAAGGCTATTGAAATTCTTGCTAACTATGAGCCATCTCTCACAATGTTTGGTGAATGGTATAAACAGCTTTATGCTGAAAGTGAAGGTAAAGACGGCAAGGGTATTTTCCCTGTAAGTGCTAATTTCTCAACTGATTTACATTCTATTGGTCAGTTTATTCAGGACGGTAGCAGAAACCTTTTTGAAACAGTTTTATGGGTAGAAAATGCTAAGAAGAATATTACAATAGAAACAGATGCAGAAAACTTAGATGGTCTTAATTTCGTAGCTGATAAGACTATACAGTATGTAAACTCAAAGGCATATGCTGGTACTTTCCTTGCTCACGTTGACGGTGGTGTACCTACAATGGTTATTGAAGTTGAAAAATCAGATGCTTATAACTTTGGTCAGCTTGTGTACTTCTTTGAAAAGGCACTTGCTATCAGTGGTTATATGCTTGGAGTAAATCCATTTGACCAGCCGGGTGTTGAAGCTTATAAGAAGAATATGTTTGCTCTCTTAGGTAAGCCTGGATATGAAGATAGAAAAGCAGAATTAGAAGAAAGATTAAAATAATATTGATTGAAAAGGGGATTGTGTGTTGCAATCTCCTTTCTTTTATGTTTATGTTATCTTTAAATTTAGACAACAAAAAAGACACTCCCGAACGAGTGCCTTTTTATATCAGTGAATTCACATGTCACAACCCAGAGCATCAATGCATTTTTAGCTACTGGACCGAGTATATTTTATTAAATTACATACCCTTAACTGATGAAAGACGAGTAACCTTACCAGAACGTAAGCATCTAGTACAAACGTTGATAGATTTTACTGTACCGTTTTCAACAACCTTAACTTTCTTAACATTAGCGTTCCAAGTCTTGTTAGCTCTTCTTGAAACCTGACTACGATTAATACTAATTCTGTGACCTGTCTGTCTGCTCTTATCGCAAATTGCGCACTTAGCCATAGATAAACACCTCCTTAGTTTTAAACTCACCATTTGCTATTATAACAGCTCTTGATATAAAAAGCAAGAGTTAATTTAGAAATTTTTTCATTATTTTAACAAAATTCACTATTTAAGCATTTTTTAATGATTTAATGTAGCTTAATGTAGTTGAAAATGTGCTAGAAATAGGGTATAATAAATAAAGTATGACTGAAAAATAGGAGGAAAAAATAATGAACGTAAATATTATTAATGAAAAAGGCTATTTATCAGTAGAGAAAGACGTTGTTGCAAAGATAGCTGGTATAGCTGCTACAAATTGTTATGGTGTAGTAGGTATGGCAGTAAAGACAGTAAAAGATGGTATAGTTCATCTTTTAAAGAAAGAGAGCCTTACAAAGGGCGTAGAAATTGCAATTAATGAAAATAATGATATTTCTATTAAACTTCATATTATAGTAGAATATGGCACAAATATACAGGCTATAGGAAAAATTGTGTACGACACAGTTCAGTACAAATTGCAGGAGAGCCTTGGTATAAAGTGTTCTAAACTCAAAATTTATGTTGAGGGTATACGAGTAGATAACTAGGAGGATTTTATTTTGCTTACTATTGACGGTGCTGCTTTAAAACGTTTTGTAATAAACGGTGCTAATAAATTAGCAGCAAATAGAGAAAAAGTAGATTTAATGAATGTTTTTCCTGTTCCAGACGGAGATACAGGAACGAATATGTCTATGACAATTACAGCTGCTGCAAGGGCAGTAGAAAATCTTGATACAGATAATATATCAGAAGTTGCAAAGGCAGTATCTGACGGTGCTTTAAGAGGTGCAAGAGGTAATTCAGGTGTTATACTTTCTCAGATATTAAGAGGTTGGTATAAGGCTATGAACGGCAAAACTGAAATAAATGCTGATGAATTTGCAAAAGCCTTTGAAATGGCAACTGCTACAGCATATAAGGCAGTAATGAAGCCAAAAGAGGGTACAATGCTTACTGTAATTCGTGCTATGAGCGAAAAGGCAGTAGAAAGTAGCTACGAAAATAAAGATATAGCTGTAATGCTTAAGGAAATTATTGAGTATTCTAATGAAGTGTTGGCAAAAACTCCGGATATGTTACCTCAGTTAAAGGAAGCTGGAGTTGTTGACTCCGGTGGACAGGGTCTTATCTTTATTGTAGAAGGTGGCTATGAAAACTTAGGCATTGAGTCTGACGTAGAAGATAACACAGGAGTACAGAGCAGTACACCGGTTCCAGCTACTACTGGTGCAGCTTCTGTTAATGGTGAAATTAAATTTGGCTATTGTACAGAATTTTTTGTAAATGGTG
This sequence comes from uncultured Eubacterium sp., assembly GCA_900545305.1. GTDB lineage: Bacteria > Bacillota > Clostridia > Lachnospirales > CAG-274 > CAG-274. The sequence goes on along the minus strand of UQYD01000023.1, from coordinate 20,839 downwards.
AAAATCTCAATGATGAAATAGAAAAATCATTTGGAGAGTTCCTTGCTGAAAATGGGGATAGTATTGTACTTGTAAGAAACGATGATTTAATAAAAGTTCATGTTCATAGTAATCACCCAGGCAAAATATTGGAAAAGGCTCTTGAAATCGGTAGCCTTGAAAATATGAAAATTGAAAATATGCGATTACAGCATACATCTCTTTTGGAAAAGACTGAAAAGCCAAAGGAATTAAAGGAATATGGTTTTGTAGCTGTTTCTGTTGGTGACGGCTTAAAAAAGGCTTTTGAAGATTTAGGTGTAGACTATATAATACAGGGTGGACAAACAATGAACCCTAGTATTGAGGATATAACAAATGCTATAGAAAAAGTTAATGCTAAGAATGTGTTTGTATTGCCTAATAACAAGAATATAATTTTGGCAGCTGAAAAGTCAGCAGAAATTATAGAGGATAAGAATGTAAAGGTTGTAGGCACTACTTCTGTTATTCAGGGGCTTTCAGCTATGTTAGGCTTTATGGAAGATACATCTGTAGAGGAAAATTATGAATCTATGGTAGATGCAATTTCAGAAGTAAATACTGGCTTAGTTACTGTAGCTGTTCGTGACACAACTGTAAATGGTATTGAAATCAAAAATGGCAATTTCATTGGTATAGAAAATGATGAAATCGTTGTTACTGATGAAGATATTCAAACAACAGCAAAAAGTCTTGTTGATAAAATGATAGCAGAAAATGACGAGGCTTGCGTAATTACTGTTTACTACGGCAGTGAAGTAACAGAAACTATGGCAGAAGAATTTTCTGATTATTTATCTGAAAAATACGATGATATGGATATAGAGGTTACTAATGGTGGTCAACCTGTTTATGGATATATCGTTGGCATAGAGTAAAAATAATGCCCTAGATTTTTCTAGGGTATTTTTTATTGTTATCACATAAAAAAGGAGAGTAGAACAACAATTCTACTCCCTTATATTTATTATCTGTTTGTAAATTCTACTAATTTGTTGAGGACTTCTAAAGCCTTGCCACTATCAATAGATGACTTTGCCTTTTCGATACCTTCTGCTAAAGTATCAGCAATACCGGCACAGTAAATAGCAGCACCAGCATTAAGGAGAACAATATCTCTCTTTGCACCAGTTTCCTTGCCGGCAAGAATTGCCTTTGTTGTTTCAGCATTTTCTTCGCCATTGCCACCCTTTAACTGTTCAGCATCAGTTATGCTAAGACCATAATCAGCAGGGTTAATATCATATGAAGTTACATTATCATCCTTAATTTCAGAAACGTGAGTTGTACCAGTAAGAGTAATTTCGTCCATACCGTCACAGCCACAAACAATCATACCACGTTTTACACCCATAGCTTTCATAGAGTGAGCAAGAGGTTCTGTCAAAGTAGGGCTAAATACACCGATAACGGCAGCAGTAGCGTTACTAGGATTAGAAACAGGTCCTAAAATATTGAAGATAGTTCTTGTACCCATTTCCTTTCTTGCCTGACCAACGTTTTTCATAGACTTGTTGAAAGTCTGAGCAAACATAAAGCCAATGCCAACTTCTTCAACTGATTTTTCTACCTTTGCTGGCTCTAACATAATGTTTACGCCAAGACATTCTAATACGTCAGCAGCACCACTTTTGCTTGAAATAGCTCTGTTACCGTGCTTTGCAATAGGTACACCAGCACCAGCAGCAACAAAAGCAGATGTTGTAGAAATATTGAAGGTGTTTGTACCGTCGCCACCTGTACCAACTAAGTCAACATAAGGAACACTAACATTAGGATGAACATGTTCAGCTTTTTCCTGCATTACAGTAGCACAGCCAATAATTTCGTCAATAGTTTCGCCTTTCATTCTTAAAGCTGTTAAAAAACTACCAAGCTGAGCCTGTGTTGCCTCTCCACCAAGCATAAGCCCCATAACTTCCTTTGCTTCTTCGAGAGTAAGGTTTTGACCTTTTATAACCTTGTTAATTGCCTCTTTCATTGTCATATACAAACACCTCAAATCATTTATTTTTTACATTATTTTACACCTATAAGAAAATTTATGCAACATTTATTTTATAAATTGTATAATTATTCGTAACGCAAAGCCTCAATCGGGTCAAGTTTGGCAGCTTTACGGGCAGGATAAACGCCAAAAATAATACCAATGGCACTAGATATGGCAACGGCTATAATAACAGATTTAACAGAAAGTACAGCCTCCATACCCATTAATTTGCCTGCTAAAAATCCAGCTCCCCAGCCAAACAGAATACCCAGTATACCCCCCATAAAAGTAAGTATTATGGCTTCGACTACAAACTGGAACATAATATCTCTGTTTCTAGCACCTATGGATTTTCTAATACCTATTTCTCTAGTTCTTTCAGTAACTGTTACCATCATAATATTCATTACACCTATACCACCTACAATAAGGGAAATGGCAGCAACACCACTTATTAAAAGAGTTACAGTACCAGTTACTTCGTTCATAGCCTCTAACTGTGCAGTAGTTGATTCGCAAGTATATTTTTCACTTGTTTCGTGTATTTCATCAAGTTTTGCAACAATTTCCTCGCCTAAAGCGTCTGTATTGTCAGGGTCTTCAGCTACTAAAGTAATGTTTGTAAGAGTTTTGTTGTTAAATAATCGCTGTGCTGTAGAAATAGGAATAACCATTTCTTCGGGATATTCGTTTTCAGAAGCATCAATGGAAGATGAATTTGTGTCCTCAACAATACCTTTAACAGTATATTTTAATGAACCTTTCCAAGTTTTAATAGTAATCTTTTGACCAATAACACTTTGGTCGCAATATCCAAATACTTTTTTAGCTGTAGTGTCTGTAATTACAACATTTTTGCTTTTGTTGTCTACATCTGTTTCATTTATGTATGTGCCATAAAGGAGAGTAGGGCTCATTATGTTGTAATAGTCCCCACCAACACCGGTAATAGAAGCTGTGTTAGTTTCCTTTGGGTCAAGTAATTTCACTGAATAATAGCTTGCTGAATAAGTAGGACTCATATATTTTATTCCCTTAATAGCTTTTAATTCCTCATAATCGTCTAACGTCAAAGCATCACTGGAAAACATATTTCTAGGGGAATTGTTTCTGAGGGAAACTGTCATTCTGCCTACGCCAAGAGAGTCAAACTGTTCAGTAATCTGTGCCTGAGAGCCATTACCAATGGAAGTAATGGCAATAACGGCAGCAATACCTATTATAATACCAAGCATAGTAAGGAATGTACGCATCTTGTTTGAAAATACATTTCTAAAAGCCGACATAATATTTTCACTTAATTGCATTACATTTCACCTCCGGCAATTTTAGGATTTTCTACTATTTCATCATTTATTTTGTGTCCGTCTTTAAAAGTGACAATTCTCTTTGTGTATTCAGCTACATCAGGTTCGTGAGTTACCATAACAATAGTCGCTCCACCTTCATTTAATCTTTGAAAAATGTCGATTATTTCAAGTGTAGACTTACTATCCAAGTTACCGGTTGGCTCATCAGCCAATATAATAGCAGGGTCATTTACCAATGCTCTGGCTATGGCAACTCTCTGTCTTTGACCACCTGACATTTCATTGGGCTTGTGTTTCATTCTTCCGGCAAGACCAACCCATTCAAGGGCATTTTCAGCCTTTTTTCTTCTTGTTGCAGAGTCAATACCGGCATAAACCATAGGAAGTTCTACATTTTCAAGGGCATTTAATTTAAGCAGTAGGTTAAAACTTTGGAAAACGAAGCCAATTTTTTTGTTTCTTATTTGAGATAACTGGCTGTCCTTTACCTTTGAAATGTTTATACCGTCTAAAATGTAATCGCCACTTGTAGGCTTATCAAGACAGCCTAAAATATTCATCAATGTGGATTTACCAGAGCCGGAAGAACCCATTATAGATACAAATTCGCCTTTTTTAACCTCTAGGTCCACCCCCGCCAAAGCCTGGACCTCCAGCTCCCCCTGGCTGTAACATTTTTTCAGATTGCTGACCTTTATCATTGTTCTTGTCCCCTCCATTATCACTTTCGCTGTCTTTAGCTTTCTGCTGTTTTTCCATTTGAGTTTTCTTAAATTCTTCTAATGTCATACCGTCTTTTATGTCCTCGCTGTTAGAAGATATAATTTGGTCGCCTTCCTTAAGACCGGAAGTTATTTCAACAGTAGAGTCACCTTCGTCACCAGTTTCAACAGTAGTTTTCACAAGTTTGTCATTTTCTACCTTGTATACGTACTGTGTATTTTCCTTGCCGTCCTTAGCCACAGCATTTGTAGAAACTGTCAATACGTCGTTTTTATCTACAACCATAATCTCAAGGTCTAAGTTGAAACCTGGCTTTAAAACACCGTCAGGATTGTCTACAGATATTTCAATAGGAACAACTGTTTCAGTACCAGAGTTGGTAGAAGTATCACTAGCACTTGTAGAAATCTTTGTCACCTTGCCAGTATAAGTCTTTCCATCTAAGCCGTCAGAAGTCATAGTTACTGTCTGACCAAGTTTAATCTGTGGTGCGTCATATTCTTCAATGTTTGCATTTACAATAAGATTGTTGAGGTTTGCAATTTTAACCATTATTGTATTGTCTACTACAAGAGAATTTTCATCAACAGGTATTTCAGTAACCTTGCCGTCAACAGGAGTAGTGGCATACTGTACTAAATCGTTTAAATCTTCCTCTAAATCAGATAAACTGTCCTCCAAGCCTTTGTTTGTCAATACCTGTTGGTCATATTTTATTTTTGTTGCCTCATCAGAAAGAGGGTCTTTGGCAGCCTTTAATTCTTGTTGTGCCTGTGTAAGAGCTTTTTGAGCAGAAGTAATCTCTAACTTTTTGTTATCTCTTTCTTTTACTAAGTCATTGTAACTGTTTTTGGCGTCTGTATATGTTGCCTGTGCCTTTGTTACAGAAGTTTTAGCATTTTCATATGTATTTTGAGCCTTTTCAAGAGCATTGGCATAGTTGTCATATTCAGATTGGCTTACACCACCGGCAGATAAAAGCTGTTTGTATGTGTTTTCGTCTTTCTGTGCCTGTGTTAAGTCACTTTGAGCCTGTGATAAATCCCTGTTGGCTGTATCAATATCTCTTTTGGCATTGTCTATTGTAGTTTGCTGTGCTGATAATTTTGTAGCATAGGCATTGTATGTAGTCTGTGCATCAGAAATAGCCTTTTGCTGTGTAAATACCGCATTTTCTAGCTTTGTTATTTCAGCTTGAGTTTTTGGTGTAACTATTGCTTCAAGGGCAAGTTTACCATTTTCAATATTTCTCTTTGCATCTCTTATTTTGCTTTCAAGGTCTGTTTTAGTATCTTTTACATCATATTCAACTACATTTTGACCAGCTTTTACAGTGTCGCCTTCTTCTACAAGGAATTTCTTAATCTTGTATCCGTCAGCCTCGCCGTAAATGTTTGTTTCGTCCTCAAGGGCAACTGTACCACTGGCAGTAACAGTTTCCTGTATGCTACCTTTTTGAACTTTTTCAGTAAACATATCTTTGCCACCGCCAAAGTCCGGCTTTTTAGAATTTTTGCTGTGAATATAGGCTAAACTTCCTCCTATAGCCAAAACCACAGCAAGACCAGTAGCAATAGCTATTTTTCCTTTCTTTCCAATGTTAGGCTTTATCAATTATAATCACTCCTCCATAAATTTGTTTTAATTATATATTGAGTGAATTAGGATGCTATTAATCTAAAATTAAAATTAGATTAGAAAATCCTTTGTAGGATATTGTGTAATTTATAATGAAAATGTATAATTAATTAAAAAGGGGGAAGGTAGCTATGAGCAAAGATATATTATACTTAAATTCAAACATTAAAAATTGCGAATATGTATATTCAGGAATAAGTTTTAATGATTTTATTAAATCTTTAAATAACAAATTTGAAAATATAGTTTTGTTAAAAGCAGATTATATTGGTAATAGTTTTAGAAAAAATTTTGAAATTGTTGAAGGCATAGAAAATATTATAAAATTGGCAAAAGAAGACATATATGGAGATTTTTCTTTTGTAGATTGTTCAAAAAATGATAGTATAGAAAAGTTAGAAGATATGGAAATAGCTGAATTATTGTTTTTGGAACATATGAAATATCCTTTGAATAGTCCGTTTTTTGACGCTTTAGGCAATCGCTTTGTATATTTATCTCATGATAATGATTTTTATTGTAAGCTCTATTGTAAAACAGAAAATGATATTTTGAATATGCTTTCTTATAAAATTCAGAACAAATTAACAAAGTTAATTTGTGGCTTGACAAGCAAGCCATCGGATTTATCTTTCCGATTCACTATTAAAAATACTATTTCAAAAAAATTAGGTATAGATATTGTAGAGTCTATTTTACCAAAAAAGCTATTAAATTTGTCAGAAAGTGGCTTATTAATTGACTTTAATGACATAGAGTTTTCAAACAATACACTTGTCTTAAATTTATATATTATAGGAAAAACAACAGATATAGACAATATCATCAACAATAAAAATGATTACAAAGTAAATGCAATAGATACGTTAAAACTGATTTATAATGATGATAATTGGGTTATATCTCAATAAAATTAAATATTTTTTTACAGGGATTGTTTAGGCAATCCTTTTTTTATTGCAATTTTTGAAAATTATGTCACGAAATGTCATACAACTTGAGCTATGCTTCAATTATAAAATTTTTATTTAACGAGAGGAGGTTTTTAAGATGTTAAATAAAGTTTTAAATATAGACAATTTTGTAAATTACAGAGAAGAATATTCATCTATAATCAAAAAAAGCAAAATTAGTGGAAATAGATTAATAGGACTTTGTCCTTTTCATAATGACAGTAACCCCAGTTTTTCAGTTGATTTAACAACTGGTCAATGGATTTGTTTTACTGAAAATATAAAGGGCAATTACATTAATTTTTATAGTAGATATTATAACATTACAGAAAAGGAGGCCTACAAGGAGATTTTGAAAAAATACAATAAATATACAAATGATTATACTATTGAGGACTACTGCCTTGAAAAGAGATTGCCTATAGAATGGCTTAAAAATCATTACGGAGTTCAGACAAGCAATAACTATGACGGCAGACAATATGTAAAAATGCCTTATTATAATGAAAATATGGCAGAAGTAACATTTAGAAAGAGATTTAATAACAAAGAACTTAGGTGGGCAAAAGGCTCTAGTGGCAAAATATGCCTTTATAATCTATGGAGTTTAGCAAATATTAAAAATATGGGCTATGTAATTTTATGTGAGGGAGAAAGTGACACCCAAACATTGACATATTTGGGATTACCGGCTTTAGGTGTAGCCGGTGCAAGCCTTTTTAAGAATGAATATGGAGAGTTTTTAAAAGGTTTAAAAGTGTACATACATCAAGAGCCTGACACTGGTGGAGAAACCTTCTTCAATAAGGTTGTAAATGGTCTTAAGGAAATAGATTTTAAAGACGATGTATATGTATTTTCTTGTGGCAAATTTAATGCAAAAGACCCGTCACAACTGTACATAGACAATGGCAAAGAAAAATCAAAAGAAATGCTGTTACAGGCTATGGAAAAATGTGAGAAAGTGGATATATTTGCTGATAGAGATACATTGACAATAGTAGGGCAACCAATACCATTAAAACAGCCATTAAATTGGTATTATTGTGAAGACGGTGTGTTTAGTGTAAATGGCAAAACAGGAGAAAAGAAACTTGTTTGCAGAACACCAATAATAATAACTAAAAGGCTTAGAACTCTTGAAACTGGAGAGGAAAAAATAGAAATCTCCTTTAAAAGAGATAACATTTGGCATAGTGGAAAATTTACAAGAAGTACAATATTTACATCAAAAGGCATTACAGTATTAGCCGATATGGGCTGTACAGTTACAAGTGAAAATGCAAAGTATCTTGTAAAATACCTTTCATCTTTGGAAAGTGAAAATTTAGAGCTTATACCAAAAATAGATTGTGTAAATTCCTTTGGTTGGCATAATAATTCCTTTGTGCCAAGTAGTAAAGACCTTGAAATTGATGTAGATATGTCACAGAAAAATTTGGTAAATGCTTATTGCCAAAGTGGTAGTTATGAGGATTGGAAAGCTATGGTACAGCCCCATAGAGAACGAAATAAGTTTAGATTTATATTGGCGTCATCATTTTCAGCACCACTTCTTAAAATATTAAAGCATAGAATATTCTTTGTGTACAACTGGGGTGGCAGTAAAGGTGGTAAAACGGCAGCATTAAAGTCGGCACTTTCTGTTTGGGGAGAACCTGAATCATTAATGATGAATTTCAATGCTACGCAAGTTGGTTTAGAACGAATGGCAGGTTTTTATTGTGACTTGCCTTTAGGCATTGATGAAAGACAGCTTGCCGGCAATAGTCTGTATTCACAAAACTCTCTTGAAAAAATAGTCTATATGATTTCCGGAGGACAGGGCAGAATAAGAGGTAATAAAGGTGGCGGGTTGCAACATACCCAACAATGGCGAACAGTTGCTATAGCTACAGGGGAAGAACCTATATCTACTTCAACAAGCCAAACAGGTGTAAGTACTAGAACTATTGAAGTATATGGAGCTCCTTTTGATAATGAAGAAGATGCCAGCAACATACATAGACAGACAGCCATTAACTATGGTTGGGCTGGTAATGACTATATCAACCATATTGTAAATTGTACAGAAGAAAAAATGGTTCAGCTGTATGAAAAAATGACTGAAGAAGTTACTAAAATGTCAAAGAATAATAGTGGTAGCCATATTTCTTCCATAAGTTTGGTGGCTCTTGCTGATGCTTTGTGCGATTGTTGGCTGTTTGAAGAACAAGAAGAACTGAATATAAATAGTACAAGCTGGAATAAAGCATTGGAAATGGCAAAGGAAATATTATCACAACAGTTTACAGCAGAAGAAAATGATGTAAACGAAAATGCTAAACAGTTTGTAGTGGATTGGATATTGTCTAATAAGGATAATTTTGGCTTAAATGCTCGTAGTAATTGTCTAGGCTTTATTAATGACGATAAAGCATATATTTTCCCAACATTACTTAAAAAGGCTTTAGAAGACAATGGATTTTCTGCAAGAAAGAGTATGAATTATTTTGCTGAAAATGGTATTATAGCTCATAGAAATTATAATAATAGGGCTTCTTATTCTTTGACAAAAAGATTTAATGGCAGACCTTGTCGTTTCGTAGAGTTTCATTTAGATTGCAATATAGATGAAAAAGAAGAAGCAAAAGATTTTTATAAAATAGACATAAGTGATGATGTAACCCCTTTTTAGGGGCTACGGGCAACACTAGGGGCTACATTAAAACACCAGTAAATACTATACTTTCAAGAGATTGTAGCCCCTAAACACAAAATATTACATATACCCTATATATTTTTTATATCATTATCAAAAACGATGATATATTAAAAAAGTAATGTGTATTAAAAAATAATAGGTGTTACGGGTTACATAGCCTCCAAAGTAGCTTAATTACTGGGCTTATGGCGTAACACAAAATAAAAGAATTAGGTGTTACACTTTAGAAAGGAGGAATTATGGATATTATTTTACTGTGCCAATGGGGACAACTTGATTGTGGCAAATACTATGGCTTCTGGATAGTTATGACTAAAAATTATGATGTAATAAAGTATAAAGAGGAAATATATAATACAGCCCAAGATTTCATAGACTATGTGGAAAAAACCTTTAGTAAAAATCAATATCTCCAATGGGATAATATAACAGTGGATATACCTAATCAGGAAATAAACTTCGTAGGCAGAGATTTAAGAAAATAAAGATTGATAATACTTCCCGTTTATAATATAATAGAGGAAATAATAAGAAGGATAAGGAGAAAACAATGGATAAAGGATTTAGTGTAGGATTTTTAGTGGTACTTTTAATTTTAAATGTTATGACTTTGATTATAAATGGTATAACAACTTTGGGATTGGCGTCTGTAGCTGCTTGTGCTATAGCTTTAGGTTGCTTAGTATATTTGGCAAGAAAGAAAAAGTAGGTTGTAAAGTATGTAAGAGGGTATAATTAATGGGTAAAAGTATTGAGTATTATTTATCAAAAGGCTTTAATATTAAAATGGCAGAATATTTTTCAAAGGGAAGAAGAACGATAGTATCTGTTGTTGCTAATGATGATTATACCCTTACTTTAGAGTTTGATAATGGCGAAAAAAGGCTGTATGATGTTGCTCCACTTATAAAACAGGGCACAATCTTTGAAATTCTTGCTGATTTGTGTAATTTTAGTAGAGTATATATAGACGATAGCCATTGTGTTTCGTGGGATATTGACCCAAATGTTGATAGTAATACTGTTTGGAATAATAAAATTACTATAGATTCAGATGTGTGTTATGTATATGGAGAGAAAATACAGTAAAAAACTAGGTTTATTATAATAACCCAGTTATAATATCTTTAAATAACATCACTATGAAGATTAACATAGCTATTGACCATATTAATCTAATTATGCTTATAATAAGTTGAATAATTTGCTTTTTCATATCTAATATATGATATTATTATTATATTTGTGCAATACATAATTATTGAACTTTGTTATAATATCATTTTTACACCTCATATACATAGTACCATATATGGAGAAAAATGTAAATCTATTTTTATATTATAAAATAGTTTATGGCGAAATACTTTATTCTACTATAGATAAAGGTAAGAAAAGGGGAATATTATGAGGAAGTTGGATTTATTTTGGATGTCAAATGATGATTGGATAATTCAAAGAGAAAACGGAACATTTACGATTAAAACTGATGCACCACCAGAGGCACAGGAAAGTTATAAACATTATTTAGAACAGAAAAAAAGATATATATCATAAAACAATTTTTAAAAATTAACAAATTTTTAAGAGAAGGGAATGGGTGTAATATACGTGTAGACTCAGATTTAGTGTATAATGACTATAAAGATAGAGTAATTGGTGCATTTAATCTTTTTGGGAAAAAAGGTTTGGGAAAAAGCAGAAAATATTACTAATTATTTGGCAGATGAAGATGACGATTTGCTGATTGAAGATAGCACATCACTAGCTATATGGATAATAACTATTGGAGAATATGAGATAAGACATAATATCCTTGAAAAAAGAGTACATGACCAGTTATGTTATCATATACCAAGATTTTTAGATGGAGTTTTTGATGACGACTTGACAGAAGAAGAACATAAACAAATGCAAGAAGATGTGGACTACATTCTTTAAAAAGTTGAGATGTATAATGTAGTAGATTCGGAAGATGAAGATTAAAAATGATAAAATCTAAAAATTAATATGTTTTTACAACTTTTTATAACCATAGCTAAACTTGTAAATAGTAATTCACAAGTTTAAGTATGTTAAATCCTAAGTTATTGAATTATTTAAGGAGATGACTGTATGAGAATATTAGAACATTACTGGATGAGTAATAAAGATTGGTGGTATAGAGATAAAAACCTTGTTCCTAGATTAAAAGAAGATGCACCACCGGAGGCACAAGAAAGTTACAAACGATATTTAGAACAGATAAAGAGGGATATATCATAAGCAATTTTTAACATTAAAAGAATTTTATATAGAAATTTAGTTATAATAATTGCAAATATTCTATGATTGAGTTATAATAATAATCCGTAAATGATAATTGTTGATACAAGAGTGATGATAACAATTATTAAGTTTACTAAGCTTGTTGCTATATCTATTATTTTAGTACACCATATACTATATAATAGATATAGTTGTATCAAGAAAAAATATTTTTATTTTTTCCACCTTAAATCTAAAAAGTAAGGTGGATTTTTTATACTTAAATAGAGAAAATAAGTTGTAAGTAAGCATATTTCCAAAAATCAATTAAAAATAGTAACACCAAATGTGTTATGCGTTCCCTGATGCTATGTAAAAGTAGAATTCACACAATTAACTGTCAATTGTAGAATATACATAATATATTAAACAGAGTAAAAGATTTTTTATAAAGAAGTATAGAGTGATTAAATGGTTACTGAACCAAAAGCAATAATTTTGGCTTTAAGACAGATTGCAGAAGTATTTGATAAAGAGTTTTTAAAAGAACATAAGCATAGTCCTGTATCAAGAGGTATAAATGATGGTATATTTACACTTCATTATATGTTTGAAAGCACAGATACAAGACCAGAGTTAAAAGAAAATTTAAAGAGGCTGGACTGTATTTGCAACGGCTAAGGTCAATATGGAAACGGGTGAAGCTTGGTTAGAAGATTATATATTGCCAGACGGAACAAGGTTATAATTATATTTTATATAAGTATGGTTACAAAACTCTTAAAAAATAATAACGGAAAGTAAAAGCTTTAAAATAAGAATTTACAGCATAAGATTTAATAAAAATTAAGGAAATGATTAAATGAGAATACTTGAACATTACTGGATGAGTAATAAAGATTGGTGGTATTTGGATAAAAACCTTGATATGAGAATCAAACCTGATGCCCCAAAAGAAGCACAAGAAAGTTATAAACGATATTTAGAACAAATGAAGAAAGATATATCATAATAAACATTTTTTATTAAACTCGCAATGGTGCTTTTTGATTTAAAATTTACTAACAAATTTAAAAATAAGTTAGTAAATTAAGAAAGTTTAAACTTTCATTTTTATTGCCCGACAACTTGTATTTTAAGTAGAAAACACACAAACTATAATAAAAAGCCTGAATTAAAAGAATGTAACAATGGTATTGGTTACGAACCAAAGGAGAATGAATTAATATGGTCAAACTAAATACTAAAGATATTTATATGGATACAGATATTGATGAGCTTAGAATTTTCTTTCAAGAAGTAAACGATGAAGGTTCTTTAGTAAATGAAATAGATTTACCAAAAGATATTATGAGTGTGGTTACTTATGCTATGCCATATAACCATAGATTTTATAAATGGTTTTATATTGTAAATCCAATAGCTTTACAAGAAGTCTTAAAAAGCGGCAAATTTAAACTACCTGTAATAGAGTTTGAATTTGAAAAGAAAATATATACTTTAGAAGAATTTTTAAAAAATATTAATCTAAATAATTATAAATGAGGCACTTTTGATTAAGTTCATAGTGCCTTTTTAATGTAAATATTACATGCAAATTAGAGAATATAAATAAACTAGTAATTTAAAATCATCCTTTTTGTTATCAAGCAATTTATAGTTTAAGTAGGAAAATTTTAAAAATCTATAATAAAAAACTATATGAATATTATTGAGTAATACTTACAAATAGTGATTTAATTTTGAAAACTCCCTATATGTTTATCTGTTTGAAGAAAATCATAGAGAGGCTGACAAATAATATATTATTAAAACTATTTATGTCAATGAAATGACATACGAGGAATGGAAAGAAAACTTCGTAAATGAAAAAGGTCAACAGCCTTGGGATTATTATTCAAAAAGTGCTAAAAATCTTAAAATTGATACGAAACAGTTTGATAGGTATAAGGATGTTCTCGGTAAAAATGCTCCTAAGACACTTGAAGAATTTCAAGAATTAAAGTATACTAATTATGAAAGGTATCGTTTTGTTAAGTTAGATTATATGAGACAAAATACATTGTTGGAAAATCCAGAGCTAAAATTACCAAATGCTAATGATGTGACAATAGATGACAGAAAATTTAGTGATTATTTATTTAATCCGTCTAATGGTGGGGGCTTCGCAAAAGGAAAAGCGTTTACAAGTCGTTTAGGGTATGATGTACTCAATTACAAAGATTTGCAAGAAGAAATTCGCTATAGTGCTTCAAGGTATCCGGCAATATTTAAAGACAATAACGGATATGGTAATAGATACGAACAAAAAATTATTTTATACGGCAATAGAGGTAAGCCGTCAAATGTCGTTGTTGGTTGGCTTTGCAATGATAATGATACAAAAATGACAAGCGTATATATAAAAGAGGTGTAATACATTGAACATAAAACAGTACGATACTGTGTTATTGAAAGATGGTCGAAAGGCTACTATAGTTGAAGGTTTTGATAACAAGGTTTTTATAGCTGATGTTGGGAGTTCTCCAAAAGATTGGGAAACGATAAGCATAACAATAAATGATATAGAAAAAATATTAAAATAGAGAGCACTTAACAAATAATGTTAGGTGCTTTTTTTGATGTAAAAAATAGAGGTATTTATGGAATTATTGGAATTTAAAAATCAATTATTAAATTTATGCAAGATTACAGAAGTTAAAGATATATCAAAAAAATTGTTTAATGTAGTATTATCAAATGATATTGATTTTTATGATAGATATAATGAAATAATAGACGATACAAAAGATTGGTTACAAGCATTATGGCAATATTACGAAGCAGATAGGACAGAGAAAAAACAGGACTACACGCCGAAAAGTCTTTGCAATCTTGTATCTGCATTGGCGGGCTATTGTAATAATTTCTATGATTGTTGCGGCGGCAGCGGTGCATTGTCTATTGCTATGCTAAATAATAACAAACAAACACAGAATATATTTGTTGAGGAACTTGATAAAAATGTTATACCGTTTTTGTTATTTAATTTATGTTTACATAACGCAACTGGTCTTGTAACCAACGGGAATGTACTTACGGAAGAAAAGAAAAAGGTTTACAAGTTGCAGGGCGGGACAAAATACAGCACAGTTATAGAGGTACAAGACCCTAATACTGTCAGCGAACTTAAAAACATTTCTTTAGATGTGGCAATTAGTAACCCACCTTATAACATTAAATGGAACCCACCTACACCAGTAGAAATGGATAGCCGTTTTCCTGTGATACCTCCGGCGAACAATGCCAATTATGCGTTTGTTTTGCATTGTCTATCAAAAGCAAATAAAGTTGTAATGATACTTCCAAATGGCGTTATGACACAGGAAAACGAAATTGATATTAGAAAGTATTTGGTGGACAATGATTTAATTGAAACAATCGTTGCACTTCCGGAGAGAATGTTTGAAGTAACCGGAATACCCGTTTGCATAATTGTTCTAAATAAAAATAAAAAATATAAAGGGCGAGTTACATTCGTTGATAGTAGAAAAAATTGCACCGTACAGACAAGGGAGCAAAATGGACAATTTGGCGGAGCAAGTCACACTAACAGAACATATAAGAAACAATATAATGTATTTGAACAAGAACACATACAGAAAATATTGCAAACTATTGACAGGTCAGACGGGGTTGTAGGGTTTTCGGCAAAAACGAACAATGAAGAAATTGCGAAAAATAATTATACATTGCAACCGTCAAGGTATATTGAACTTGAAAACAAAGAAGGACAACATCGAGATTTTCAACAAATAGCTGATAATATAAATTATATAAACCGTATGCGTAATTCTTGTAAACTTGTTATCAATGAAACTGTTGCGAAACAGTTAGGATTTGACATAGAACAGTATAAGCAAAGCAAAGAAAGCTCGAAATTGATAAACGAACAGATGAAATCTGTAGGAATTAAAATTGATATTGAGGACTACATACAATTTACAAAAGCAAAAAATGAGTTTTGCTTTAAATGCAATGATAAAGAGAACTTACCTGAAGTTTTGTTACAATTTTTATCTATTTGGAAAAATCAAATTGCGTTGCTAAACACAATGCAAAATAAATATTTAATAGAATTGAGAGATGCGTTGTTGCCAGATTTAATGAGTGGAAAAATTAATGTTGATGGTTTGCTATAAAAGTTACAGGCAAGTTACCAAACACAATAAATAAGCAGATTAGGACAGTTTAAAGCTGTCCTTTTTTGTTGCCTGAAAAAGAAAGCGATGTAGCTGAAAAGGCTTGTGCGACACTGATACATACAGAAGTATCAAACATATGCAATCAATCGCAAGTAGACAGCTACAAAGAAATGTGGGTAGAAAAGTATAAGAACTTGGAAACCCTTGACGGAATAACCTGCAAAGTGTGTGGTGGTCATGACGGTGAGGTCCACGATATTGATGAATTTCAAGTAGGTTTAACTGCACCACCATTCCACCCTAGATGCCGAGGCACTACAATACCTGTAACTGACAATTTGTTAAGTAAAAACAGACAAAGAGCAGCAAGAGACCCCGAAACAGGTAAAACTGTTTATGTCAATGAAATGACATATGAAGAATGGAAAGAAAACTTTGTAAATGAAAAAGGTCAACAGGCTTGGGATTACTATTCTAAAGGTGCTAAAAATCTTAAAATTGATACAGAGCAGTTTGATAGGTACAAGGATGTTTTAGGTAAATATGCCCCTGAAAGCCTTGAAGAATTTCAGAAAATAAAGTATAATAACACTAGCGAATGGAACAGCCTAAAACATAGCTACAGGGTTGTAAATTCGTACGAAGATAATTCAGGCAATATGGATAAAATGAAGATTGTTGAGCTTGACGATTTTGCTTTTAATACAAAGACTAAGGGATTTACAGGTAGAGCTAAGAATAAGGCTAATATAGCTGTAATGGAATTAGACGGAGAAATTAAAATTGCAAATAGTCAGTTGAATAATGAAGATGATGCAGCATATAAAAATTTTAAATATGATGAAGTAAATAAACTATTTGAAAACAAGAGTATAGGTAAAATTACAAAGGATAACTTAGTTCTTCAAAAAGAAACTGCTGAATTTAAAACTATAGAAGTAGGTTCTCATTCAAGAGAAATGGACAGCGAAGCTAAACTATTTGAATATGCTGCTGATATTGCTAAGGACGGCAAAGAACATACTATAAATACGCTATCAGAAAAATGTATGTGTGATAGTTGTCTAGGTGTTATGAAACAATTTAAGAATAAATACCCTAATGTTACAGTAAATGTTGTTTCTAATAAAAAAGAAAGAGCCGAAAAAAATCATAATAAACCGTGGGAGAATAGAAAATAAAGGGAGTGAAGATAATGAGAGTAGACCCAGAGTTGACATATCAGGATTATAAGGACTGGGTGGAGGATGCGTTTCGTCCACTAGGGAAAAAAGGTTGGGAAAATGCTGAAATTGTTACTGACTATATGACAGATGAAGATAATGACCTTTTGGTTAAAGATAGTACATCATTAGCTATATGGATAGTAACCATCGGGGAATATGAAGTAAGACACGATATTTTAGAAGAACGAGTTCATACAGAGTTATGTTATCACATTCCTAGATTTTTAGACGGCTTATATGATGATGATTTGACAGAAGAAGAACATAAGCAAATGCAGGCTGATGTGGACTATATATTGTCTAAGATTGAATTGTATGAAGTTCACCCTGCAGAAGACGATGACGAAGAATAATTGTTATCTGAAGTTCGAAAACAGCCTATTTTGAAAAGTTAATACAAGTAAACGATATTAGCACTCTGAAAAGGGTGCTTTTTTGATGTAAAAGTTACAAACAAGTTAGCAAACACAATAAATAAGCAGATTAGGACAGTTTAAAGCTGTCCTTTTTTTACTCAGCAACTTATATTTCAAGTGAAAAATATATAAAACTGTAAAAATGATGTTGGATAATAATTACAAAAAAGAGATTGTCCATTATGAGCAATCTCCTTTTTATAAATATGCAAAATATAAATTTTTATTCAATCAAACTTTTGTAAAAGTAGGGCGATTTAAACCGATTTTGAGTAAATAATTCAGTTATCTGTCTATCTAACTCAGTTTTTAATCCCTGAATTTACCTGTTTTTGGTGTACTGGTTACCATAAACATAGCATCACCAAATGAGAAAAATCTATACTTTCCTTCCACAGCACACTTATAAGCATTAAGTACATTTTCTCTTGTAGAAAAAGCACTGACAAGCATAATGAGTGTTGATTCTGGCAAGTGGAAATTAGTTATAAGGCAATCTATGGCTTTGAATTTATAGCCTGGGTAAATGAAAATGTCTGTCCAGCCACTTTTAACGGGTATAAAACCATCTTCTTCTGCTATTGATTCCAAAGTTCTTGTACTTGTAGTACCTACAGCAATAATTCTACCACCGTTAGCCCTTGCATTATTTATAATATCAGCATTTTCCTTATCAATCATATAAAATTCGGAGTGCATTTTATGGTCAAGAATATCATCTTCCTTAACCGGTCTAAATGTACCAAGACCAACGTGAAGTGTAAGTTTTGCTATTTTTACGCCTTTATCTTTAAGCTGTTGAAGAAGTTGTGGAGTAAAATGCAAACCGGCAGTTGGAGCTGCTGCTGAACCTTCATTTTTAGCATATACAGTTTGATAACGATTCTTATCTTCCAATTTCTCCTTAATATATGGAGGGAGTGGCATTTGACCAAGTTTATCTAAAAGTTCCTCGAATATACCGTCAAAATGGAACTTAACAACTCTATTACCTTCTTCAACAATGTCAATAACTTCTGCTTCTAAAAGTCCATCACCAAATTCAATAACGTGACCAACTCTGGCTTTTTTACCTGGATAAACAAGGGTTTCCCAAGTATCGTCAGTAAGTCTTTTCAAAAGGAGGACTCCAACCTTAGTGCCAGTATCTTTACTAGCACCAATTAATCCAACTGGTAATACCTTAGTTTCATTTAAAACTAAACAATCTCCTTCATTAAGGTATTCTGTAATATCTCTAAAATGTTTATGCTCAATTTCTCCGGATTCTCTATCCATAACCATAAGTCTTGATGATGACCTATCTTCCAGTGGAGTTTGTGCAATAAGTTCTTCAGGTAAATCAAAATAAAAATCTTGTTTCTTTAACATAACTTTCCTTTCTATTTAACTTCTACACCTGTATAGTAGAATTTAAGTATATCAATATAATTTTTCCCTGCTTCGGCCATAGCTTTAGCACCATACTGGCTCATACCACAACTATGACCATAGCCTTTTCCTGTAAGAGTAACACTATCTGTACCCTTTGTAACAGTAAAGTTTCTTGATGAAAGACTACCATCAGCAGAAACATTAAATGCTGAACGAATTTCTTCCTTTATAACAGTTTTTGTACCTAAGTTACCTTTGAAAGTAAGTGAAGTTACAATTCCGTTTTCATTATATCCAGCAACAAGGTCTGTTACTGTTCCTACGCCATAGCCTTTTTTAGATGCAATATTTGTTAAATCAGTATATGTAAATATTCTTTCCCACTTCTTATAATCCTTTTCGTAATTGTCTTTTTTACCTACAAGATATGGAAGGGCATTGTTCCATACATCTTCAGAGGAAAGAGTTGCACCACCATCAGAAGAAAAATAAACTGCATCTATAAGTTTATTATTGCTATAGAGACGTTTTCCTAATGTACCCTGAACAGCAGTTGTAGAATTTGGGTATTCATTATTTATACCATTGTAAGATTGACAGTGAACTGTATCACAAAGGTCATATACTCCATGCTTTCCAAGAGCATTTGTTGTATATGTTCTTGCTGCAACAGACTGTGCTTTCAAAGCTTCAACCGGCCAACTACCAGGCATTTCAGATGGTACTACACTATAAAGATATTGCTCCATATCCAAAAAATTAATAGGAGTAATTGTTGCGTTATTTACATACATAGCAATTTCGCCACGATATTTTGCCTTTGTCAAGTTTACAACATCATTATTTGTAGAAACTCTAGCAGATGCATTACCATCAACAATAAATTTATTATAGCCATTTACAGATAAAACAACTGCATTTGCACCTGTAGTAACCTTAGTCATACCATTTTTACTTATTTTGGAATCAGTTGTAATATATATGGTCCATCCTTTATCTGTAAGAACAGGAATGCAACTATTTCCTATGTAGTGAAACAACTGCTTTTCTGCTAAATTATAAGTTTTATAGTATTTATCAATAGAATAGTAACTTTTAGATATTGGCTTCACAACATAACTTTTACCAAGTCCAATAGCATTTTTTTCGCCATTTCCAATAGAAACCTTTATTAAACTATCGCTTATACTAATAGACGGAGAATTTTTAAAATATTTCTCAAGACCTACTTTTACTGTCTGTGCATTTGCAAAAACTGTTGAAAAAATACAACCGGCAAAAAGAACAGCAGTAAAAACCAACTTTTTCATATTTTCACCTCTTTAAATAAAGTATTTGCATTTTTAGTACAAAAAAATCCTCTTATTTAAGAGGACTTTAATCAATTTATTTATCAAAATTATTTAATATCTTTATAGCAAAATAAATTATACCCGTAACTAAAAATACACCACACATTCCAGTAGCCATTAATTTTAATCCCTCAATCATAATATATCCCCCCCTAAGATAATAGTCCAAGTATAAGACCACCAGCTATAACAGACGCTATTTGACCTGATACATTAGCACTTACTGAATACATTAATATAAAATTTTGAGGGTCTTCCTTTGTAGCCAACTTTTGAACTACTCTAGCTGACATTGGAAATGCAGATATACCAGCTGCTCCAATCATTGGATTTATCTTTTCGTTTTTAAATATATTTATAATTTTTACAAATAATACTCCACCTATTGTATCAAATATAAATGCTATAAGTCCCATACACATTATAAGTAATGTAGATGTTTTTAGAAAATCATCACCTTTCATAGTTGATGCTATAGATATACCTAGTAATATTGTACAAATATTTACAAGTTCATTTTGAGCAGATTTAGATAATCCATCTACAACACCTGATTCTTTCATTAGGTTACCAAACATTAAAAATCCAATAAGAGGTATTGATTGTGGTGCTATTATCCCTGCTATTACTGTAACTACTATAGGAAATAATATTTTAGTTCTTTTAGATACTTTGCCTTGAGTATAACTCATTCTTATCAT
>UQYD01000022.1 GCA_900545305.1 uncultured Eubacterium sp. | reverse complement strand
TTGTTAATTTGTGGCTTGACAAGCAAGCCATCGGATTTATCTTTCCGATTCACTAATAAAAATGGGTGAACATTTTGTTCACCCACTTTTTTTATACTAAATTGGAAATACCCATATTTTGAATAGGTTTTTACATCTGTTCTGGAGCCTTTAAACCTATTGTTTCAAGACCCTTCTTAATAGCATCTCTAACAGCCATAACTACAGCAAGTCTGGCTTTCTTTAATTCGCCTTCACTGTTCATAATATTATTTTCATTATAGAACTTGTTAAATGTCTTACAAATTTCAATAATGTGTCTTGTAATAATGTATGGTTCGTTCTTTTCTGCTGCATCTACGAACTTAGCAGGGAATTCATCAAGAGCCTTGCATACATTTACACTAGCTTCATCAGTAAGTAAAGTAGTATCAACGCTACCTTCAATAGAATCAACACCGGCTTTTCTTAAAATACTGCAAGCTCTAGCATGAGTATACTGTGCATAAGGGCCAGTTTCACCTTCAAAGCTAAGCATCTTTTCTAAATCAAATACAACATTCTTAATTCTTGAGTTATATAAATCATCAAAAATAATTGCACCGATACCAACTTCTTCAGCAACAGCTTCCTTATTTTCAAGGTTAGGATTCTTGCTTTCGATGATACCTCTAGTCTTTTCAACAGACTGGTTAAGAATATCTTCCATAAGTACAACGTGACCCTGTCTTGTACTTAACTTACCGTCACCAAGACTTACAAGACCAAAAGGAACGTGAACTAAATCCTTCGCCCATTCATAGCCCATAAGGTCAATAACCTTGAACCACTGTGCAAAGTGAAGATTCTGGTCAAGAGCAGTAATGTAAATACACTTGTCAAAATCGTAAGTTTCTTTTCTGTAAATAGCAGCTGAAATATCTCTTGTAGGGTAAAGAGTACCACCGTCACTTCTAAGAATAAGACAAGGTGGCATATTGTATTTTTCAAGGTCTACAATCTGAGCACCCTGACTTTCTGTAAGAAGATTTTTCTCCTTAATTTCTTCTACAACTGCTGCCATTTTGTCATTGTAGAAACTTTCGCCGGCATAGCTATCAAAACTTACGCCAAGTCTTTTGTAAATTCTGTTAAATTCAAGCATACTGATGTCGCAGAACCACTTCCAAAGGTCAAGGGCTTCCTTATCGCCCTCCTGCATCTTTACAAGCCAAGCTCTAGCCTCATCGTTAAGAGATGGGTCCTTGTCGGCTTCCTGATGGAACTTAACATAAATACGGCTTAATTCCTTAATATCGTCTTTTTCAACAGCCTCTTTGTTACCCCATTTCTTGTAGGCAACAATAAGCTTACCAAACTGAGTACCCCAGTCACCTAAGTGGTTAATACCAACACACTTGTAGCCAAGAGTCTTATAAATATTGTAAAGAGCATTACCAATAGCTGTTGAACGTAAATGTCCAATGTGGAAAGGCTTTGCAATATTAGGTGAAGAATAGTCAAGAACAACAGTCTTGCCCTTACCAAGTTCACTGTTTACATAGTCGCCCTTTTCTTCAAGAACCTTTGTCAAAATATTCTTAACGTAAACACTCTTATCTACGTAGAAGTTAATGTATGCACCTACAACCTGAATATCTGAAACAAAATCAGGCTTAACAAGTTTTGAAACAATATCCTGTGCAATAAGTGGAGGTGCTTTTCTTAAAGTCTTTGCTAATCTGAAGCAAGGGAAAGCATAGTCACCCATTTTTGTATCAGCAGGAATTTCAACAGCTGTTTCTATATCGGATACTTCAAGCTCTGCTGCCTGAGCAATAGCCTGAGCAATACCTTTTACAAAATCCATAGTCATTCTCCTTAAAATTATAATCGTAATAACATAAATATACAGACTAATTATAACACAAATGTTTTTTTATGGCAATAAAAAAAGCCCCATATAGGGGCTTTTTATTAGAATTTATTATAAATTCAAGCTGTTAATCCAATTTTCAACAGTTTTGCTGTCTGCGTGAGGACGCAATACCTTGCCATTTACCCATTTTGTAGATGCTGAACAAGACTTCTGTAAAATGCTGTCAGTCTTACCCATACCACTTCCACCAGAAGTTGCAAAAGTAACAACTGTCTTACCTGAGAAATCATAGCTTTCTAAGAAAGTCTGTACAATTCTTGGTGCTTCGTACCACCAAATAGGGAAGCCAACAAAAACTGTGTCATACTGGTCCATATTTTCAACCTTGTCAGCAATAGTTGGTCGAGAGGCTTTATCCTGCATTTCTACAGAACTACGGCTACTTTTGTTCTGCCAGTTTAAATCAGCAGATGTATATTTTTCTGTAGGAGCTATTTCAAAAATATCTCCCTTTACTACATCAGAAATAGTCTTTGCCAATACCTTTGTGTTGCCTTCTGCTGAAAAATATGCTACTAATGTTTTACTCATTATAATTCCTCCTCAAATTCATACTTACAATAATGTTATACACCTTTGAGTAAACTATAAGTCAATAGTTTTTTGAAAATTTTCATATACTTTTCATTATTGCAATAACATCAAGAGAATTTATAACACCGTCGCCATTGTAGTCAGCATTTTCAGTTGAAAACTTATCTAATGCCATTCCAGAAATATTTTTCAATATAAGAACTGCATCTTTTCTGTCTACTTTGCCGTCATCATTTACATCTCCTAACAATATGTTAGTGTAGCCATTATTATTCTTATATACTGTATAATGCTCTATGTTAAGGGTTGGTACATTATCCTTTTCGCCCCTGTCTATATTCTGATACCATTTAATATCACTTTGGTCGCCATTAAGGAGATATGCAACTTCGCCACTTGATAACTGGTCATCTGTAACTGATGTGGCTCTTGATGAAGAAAGTCCACAGTTCTCATTGTAATAGCAATTTGTTATTGTCCCTTCATTATATCTATCACTAGCTATCGCGTTGGAATTCATAGTACCTTTTATTTTACCATTATACAAGCAGTTAGATACTGTACCTTTGGTTTCACCTGCAATACCACAACAGTAATGCAATCCAACTGTTGTAGCATTACTATAGCAATTTTCTATATTACTATACCTGTAGCCATAACCAACAAATGAACCTACATAGTAACAACTACTTTTTCCAAAATAACTGTCTACTATAGAGAGATTTTTTATTGTACCCTTATTCATTTTTCCAAAAAAGCCACAATAATTTTCTGTACCATTGGAATACAATCCACTTATACTATAACCTGTTCCATCAAATACACCATTATAGCTATCACTTGAGTTTGAATATCCCCTTCCTATTGGCGTCCAATTATACTTTGGTGTACCCTGTACATTACCACTACTATCTAACAAGTTTTCATTGGCAACTATATCTGAAGTAAGTTTAGCATTTATGTTTACATTGCCTGCGTCTACATACCTTTGGAACCATATTAAATTACCATAATTGCCTATTTCGTAGTATTCGCCTACAAGTTGTGGTTCTTCTACACCATATTCGCAATATGTACAAATACCATTTTTGTATTTTCCATGAGTACAAGCCTTATTACATATATCACATATACCATTATTGTATACATGGCTATGTTTATCTAAATCGTTTGTATATATATTGTCACCCTTGTAAACTCTATAATGTTCGGAATTAAGTGTCGGTGCATTGTCCTTTTCGCCCTTATCCACATTCTGATACCAGATAATGTTATTTTGACTGCCATTAAGGAGATATGTAACTTCCCCACTTGCCAACTGCTTATCTGTAACTAATGTTGCTCTTTCTGATGAAGCTCCACAATTTTTATTGTAGTAGCAATTTGTTAGTTTTCCAAAATTTCTATAGTCACTAGCTATTGCATTACAATAATCTTTTCCTGATATTTTACCATTATATAAACTGTTAGATATTTTCCCTGTTATCTCTCCAGCAATGCCTCCACTGTGCCTATAGCTAACTATTGTAGCACTACTATAGCAATTTTCTACACTACTGTTAGATACATTAATTCCAATAAATGTACCTACATAGGAGCAATTTTCTCCTCCAAAATAACTGTCTACTATAGAGAGATTTTTTATTGTACCATCATGGGATTTTCCAAAAAAGCCACAGTAATCATTTGTACTATTGGCATACAATCCACTTATACTATAGCCAGCTCCATCAAATATACCCCTATAGCTATTCTGTACTAATGAGTATACTTTTCCTATTGGTGTCCAATTATACTTTGGTGTACCCTGTACATTGCCACTACTGTCTAACAGATTTTCATTAGCCACTATATTTGTTGTAAGTTTTGCATTTATTTTTACATTGCCTGCATCTACATACTGCTGAAACCATACTAAATTACCATAATTGCCTATTTCGTAGTAATCATCTACAAGTTGTGGTTCCTCTACACTACTGCATACACTACAAATACCATTTTTCCAACTATGAACACTACAGTAATTAGTATATGTATTGTTATAGTAAAAAACAATGTGATGACTTGAATCAAGAGTTGGATTACTGTCCTTTTCGCCTATATCTATATTCTGACGCCAAACATCAGAACTCTGATTTCTATTAAGGAGATATGTCACTTGTCCACTTGCCAATCCATTAGTTGTAACAGCTGTTGCAACTGTAGAAGAATTAAGTCCACAATCTCCTTTATAATAGCAATTATACACTCTAATACTGTTATCTGTGCTATTCTTCTTAACTATAGGGTCAGCATAAATAGAGCTACCCAATATACGGAATGTACCAGCATACAAACAATTCCTAATATTGGCTACACTGGTTTTTCCTACTATACCACCATAATAATCACTTGCATATATTATGGCATTACTGTAGCAATTTTCTAAATTAACAGCGTAGCCCTCTCCAACAAATGTACCTACATAATTAGATTTGTTAACTCCTCCAAAAAAACTATCTACTATAGCAAGGTTTTTAACTGTACCTCTACCCATTTTAGCAAACAATCCATAGTATCCAGCACCTTTAGTGTCATAAAAAAATAATCCTGTTATACTATGCCCAGCACCGTCAAGGGTACCATTGTAACTTTTAGCAGCTAATGTAAAATTTCTTCCTATAGGTGTCCATGTATTGCTTGGTGTTCCATTTAAACTTCCATTATCACTAAGCAAATTTTCATTGGCAACTATATTTGCTGTAAGTCTAGCATTTATATTTACATTTCCTGCATCAATATACTGCTGAAACCACACAAGGTCCTCATAGCTGTCTAGTTCATAGTAACCGTCTGATGCCTGTGGTGGCGTTGTTGCTGAAAAAGTATTTAAAGCAAAACCAACTGTTACTAATACAATTCCTACTAAAAAAGCCGTTAAAGTTTTTAATTTTCCCATATTTTTGCCTCCTTTATTTTTATAAATTTTTCATTATTGCAATGACATCAAGGGAATTTATAGCACCGTCCCCATTGTAGTCAGCATTTTCAGTTGAAAACTTATCCAATGCTATTCCAGATATATTTTTCAATATAAGAACAGCATCTTTTCTGTCTACTTTGCCGTCATCATTTACATCTCCTAACAATATGTTAGTGTAGCCATTATTTTTCTTATATACTGTGTAATGCTCTGAGTTAAGTGTAGGTACATTGTCCTTTTCGCCCCTGTCTACATTCTGATACCATTTAATAGCACTTTTGTCGCTGTTAAGGAGATATGCTACTTCCCCACTTGATAACTGGTCATCTGTAACTGCTGTGGCTCTTGATGAAGAAAGTCCACAGTTCTCATTGTAATAGCAATTTGTTATTGTTCCATAATTATATGTATCACTAGCTATTGCATTGGAGCTACCTTTTGCTGTTATTTTACCATTGTATAAACAGTTAGATATTGTACAATATGTTTCTCCAACAATACCACCACAGTAATACAATCCAACTATTGTGGCATTGCTATAACAATTTTCTATATTACCACTACCATTACCAACAAATGAACCTACATAGTAACAACTACTTTCTCCAAAATAACTGTCTACTATAGAGAGATTTTTTATTGTACACTTATACACTTGGCTAAAAAATCCCCAGCTCTCTCCTGTACCATTGGCATACAATCCACTTATACTATAACCTGCTCCGTCAAATACACCATTATAGCTATCACTCCCCTTTGAATACACCATTCCTATTGGTACCCAATTATACTTTGGTGTACCCTGTACATTACCACTGCTGTCTAACAGGTTTTCATTAGCCACTATATTTGTTGTAAGTTTTGCATTTATATTTACATTGCCTGCGTCTACATACTGCTGAAACCATATTAAATTACCATAATTGGCTATTTCATAGCAATCATCTACAAGTTGTGGTTCTTCTATGCTATTACATTCAACACAAATACCATTTTCGTATTTCTCGTGAATACAAACCTTATTACACACATTACATACGCCATTAGCATACATATGAATATGCTTATCTATATCATTTGTATATTGACTTTCCCCTTTATAGACTTTATAGTGTTCTGAATTAAGGGTTGGCAATTTATCCTTTTCTCCTTTATCCACATTTTGATACCAATTAATAACACTATAATCCCCATTAAGGAGGTATGCTACTTCGCCACTTGCCAACTGGTCATCTGTAACTGATGTGGCTCTACTTGACAAGCCACCACAATTTTCATTGTAGTAACAATTTGTATTTTCATCACCATAACATATTGCATTAGGTAAATCTTCTGTTGTTATTTTACCATTAAATAAGCAATTAGATATTTCCCTATCTGTTACTCCCGCAATTCCACCACACATAGATCTTCCGGATACTGTTGCACTGCTGTAACAATTTTCTATATCGCCATAGGTTATACCTGCAAAAGTAGAGACATAATAACATCTATTGCTTTCAAAATAACTATCGACTATAGATAAATTTTTTATTGTGCCATTTAATCTTGCAAAAAGACCACAGTAATTTTGTGTATCATAGGTATATAACCCACTTATGCTGTAACCTGCTCCATCGAATATACCATTAAATTTATAGCTTCTTCCTATTGAAGTCCAAGTATACTTGGGTTTGCCTTGTACATCACCATTACTGTCTAACAAATTTTCATTGGCAACTATATTTGCTGTAAGTCTGGCATTTATATTTACATTTCCTGCGTCAATGTACTGCTGTAACCACACTAAATTTCCGTAATTGCCTATTTCATAATATCCGTCTACAAGTTTTGGTTCTTCTATTTCATTACAAACCACGCAAAATCCATTTATATATAAATGAGAATGTTTACTTTCATCATTTGTATATGTATTTCCACTCTTATATACTCTATAGTGTTCTGGATTAAGCACAGGCAAGTTATCCCTTTCGCCCTTATCAATATTCTGATACCAATTTATAACACTTTGGTCGCCATTGAGTAGATGTGCTACCTCGCCACTTGCTATCTGGGCATCTGTAACAGCTGTTGACTGGGTATCATCAGCACCACAATTTTCGTTATAGTAATTGTTTTTTACAATAACTCCAACATGACCCTTATTAGTTATTGCATCAATATTTTTTGCAAAGAAACCTTTTATTTTACCATTGAAAAAACAATTTTCAATATATGCGTGGTTTCCATTTTCATACATACTGCCTCTAGCACCTGCTGCAATACCGGCACAATCATCTCCATATAGTGTGGCACTGCTATAGCAATTTTCTATACGCCCTTCGCAATAACCAACAAAACTACCTACAGACGAACAGTATTCTCCACCAAAAAAGCTATCAACTATATTAAGATTTTTTATTACAGATTTTTCCTTTGTAGCAGCAAAAAGACCACAATATTCCTCAAATTCATCTTCATAATATACACACAAACCACTTATAGTATGACCTGCTCCGTCAAGAGTACCATTAAAAAGTTGATTTCTTGTGGCTATTTTATCTCTGCCTATAGGCTTCCAGTTTGGAACATCGTATCTATTAAGGTTGCCATTACTATCTAACACATACATATAATGGTATATATCTGCTGTAAGTCTGGCATTTATATCTAAATTTCCCTCGTCTATATACTGCTGAAACCACACAAGGTCCTCGTAACTATCCAGCTCATAATAGCCGTCTTCTGCCTGTGGTGGTGCCTCGTAGTCAGTTGCAAAAGCTGACACCCCCAAACAAGCAAAAATACAAAATAAACTAAAAATTAACCCAAATATAATCCTAGTCCTTTTCATAGTAATCCCTCCATTTGTTTCCATAATATATACTATTCCCTATATATATTTTACCATATTGTGGAAATATAATATAGCTTTTAATGTAAAACAAATTGTAAAATTTTTTAGGATATTTTTAGAAAACAAGAGAAATTTTAGCCCTTTAAGATAATTTTTAGGCAAAAAAATACTGCATTACACAATTATAGGTAATGCAGTATTTTAGGTAATACAGTATATTACATAAGATTTTCAGGATTTAAACATTCTAATTCTTTAATTACAAATCTACCGTCTTTACGAATAAGCACATCGTCAAAGTAGATTTCGCCGCCACCATATTCCGGTGTCATTATTAATACTAAATCCCAATGAATAGCACTTCTGTTGCCATTGTCGGCATCATCATAGGCATTACCAGGAGTAAAGTGTATACTACCACTTATCTTTTCATCAAAAAGAATGTTCTTCATAGGCTTTGTAACAAATGGATTTACGCCAATAGCAAATTCGCCTACATATCTAGCACCGTCATCAGTATCGAAAACTTCGTTTACTTTCTTATTATCATTTGCTGTAGCATTTACAATTTTACCGTCTTTAAATTCAAGACTAACGTGTTCAAAAGTAAAGCCGTCATACTCAGAAGGTGTGTTGTAAGTAATTTTACCGTTAATAGAATTTCTAACAGGTGCAGTATAAACTTCACCGTCAGGAATATTCATTTCGCCGGCACACTTAATAGCTGGAATATCCTTAATGCTAAATGAAATATCAGTATCCTTAGCTACAAGTCTTACCTTGTCTGTCTTGTTCATAAGTTCTACAAGGTTATCCATAGCCTTACTCATTTTGCTGTAATCAAGGTTACAAACCTTGAAATAGAAATCCTCAAAAGCATCAAGACTTGAACCAAATGCCTGTGCTAAAGAGTTGTTAGGGTATCTTAAAACAACCCACTTTTTCTTTAAGCGTACATCCATATGTACCGGATTTGAATAATACTTTGAAAATACAGCAAGTTTGTCACTAGGAACATCAGCCATTTCTGAAGTATTGTCATTACAACCTATACCAATGTAGGCGTCCATCATATCCATTCTCTTAGCATCAATTTCAGCAAGAGGTTCATACTGTTCCTTGCTTGCACCCATTAAAAGCTCTCTTTCAATAACATTGGAATGAATATCTACATAAGGGTAGCCACCAACAGCATAAACTTCTCTTATAATAGCCTTTACAAGAGGGAAAGCAGAAGTACCATTGCAACCAATAAGCACCTTTTCTCCCTTTTGTACTCTACAACTATAGTTTACTAAATTTTTTGCTAAAACTTCAAATCTTGAATCCATTTCAACATCTCCTAATTATAAAAATTAATCAAAATACTTGTAAATCTTAGCCTTGTAAAGTGCAAAGCCAAGAACGAAGAAAATAATAAGACTTGCAACAGCCTGCATAGCGTTAGATGGAACAGAACCAATAGAAGCAGAAACACCCTCAAGAACTGAGCCACCAAGGAAATAACCTACAACCATAATAACCATAGCTACTACAGATGCAAGAATTGTGTATACATTAACAAAGTTTTTGTTTACACTGTACTTATGAGCAATCATACCGGCAACAAGACCTTCAATACCCTTAATAATAAATGTAGCTATTGCCCACTGTGGATAACCACTTAATAAGTCTGCAAGACCAGAACCTAAACCACCGGCTACAAAACCAACCTGAGGACCAAAGAAAATAGCTGAAATAAGAACGATAGAATCGCCAATATTTACATAGCCCTGAGTTGCTGGGATTGGAATTTGGATAATCATAGTTGCAACACAAGTTAAAGCAACTAATAAACCCATAGCACATAATTTTTTCGTTGACATAATACAACCTCCATTTTTGTAATTTTCTATAGCATTATACTACAAAATAATGGGAGTGTCAAAAAAGTAAACTATAGACTTTTCTCATCTTTTGTTGTTTTTTAATTGTCAGTATTTTCAATATTTTTTTGACTGCTATAATTAATAAAAGCATCGTCTAATGCTCCGGCATGGTTAATGGAACAAGCCTTTGAAATCATAAGCAATACCAGCATAAGTAATGCTAGTTTAAACATTTTTTTAGTATTATCTTCCATAAATACCCCTCGTTTTAAATACTTTAAATCTATGTATGAATTATATCATTACATATAGGTTATTTCAATACAAATTTTCTGTTATACAGAAATAAATTACACCATAATGGAAATGCTTGTTAGTACACTATTTGTGAAAGTAGGTGGTACAGTTGGTGAATATGGGAGAAAAATTGTATTCCCTTAGAATTGAAAAGAAATTAACTCAAAAGCAGTTGGCAGCTAGAATAGGTTTAGCTATTAGTGCTGTATCTTCCTATGAGTCTGGTAGCCGTTATCCGTCTTTCGAAACATTGATTAAATTAGCTAGAATTTTTCACGTTTCCACAGACTACCTTTTGGGGCTAACAGAAAGGAGAAGTATTGACGTTACAGGTCTTACTGATGAAGAAATAGAATTAGTTTCACAGTTAGTAGATAAATTGAGGAAATAAAATATTTTATAAGTTAACAAATGGTCTAAGAAGATGACAGGTCATTTAGTCAATACATTAATAGGGTACTTAGAAAACACGTAAAAGATAAAAGTAATTAAGGCTGTCGTTTTGACAGCCTTTTTTAGTATCAACAGATTTTCATAATATCTATTAAATTTTCTACATATGATATATGGGTGATAATATGATTATTATTGGATTTATTGCAATAGTTATAATATTGATATTGAGCATAGTGATATTTGTAAAAGACCGTAAAAATGACAAATGCGAGTGCAAAGGCTGTAACCTCTGTACTCGCAAATATCAACAAACAAAACACAAACAATAAAAAAGAAATCTTTATATTATTTCCAAAAGAAATATAAAAAAAGATGCCCAGAGACGGAATCGAACCGCCGACACGAGGATTTTCAGTCCTCTGCTCTACCGACTGAGCTATCTGGGCATATTGTCATAAGCAACAACAGTAGAAATTATACTGTAAAACTCATATATTGTCAAGAGTTTTTTAATAATTTTTTTAATTAAACCCCTTTTATTTGTATCAATTTCAATGTATAATGTAATCTATTAGGAGGAAAAAGAAAGCTTGTTTTCTTTTTCCGATGAATAGATTATCGAGGCGTTAGCCGAGATTTTTTATATTTTATTTACGTAGTAAATTACAACTTGCTTGAAAGTTGTATTTGGAACGTAGTTCCAAAAAAATATAAAAATTGAAGGGAAATGCAAGCTCGCTTGTGATTTCTCGAAATAGATTACTGAGGCGTCAGCCGAAGTTTTTATACTTTTTTTACGCAGTAAAAACGCAACTTGTTTACAAGTTGTATTTGGAACGCAGTTCCAAAAAGTATAAAATTGATATTGTATAGAAACATTGTTTTATATTACTTAGAATAAACAGCGAGAGGACAAAATTATGGCAGACAAAATAATGCTTGTAGACGGCAACAGTTTAATAAACAGAGGATTTTATGCTATGCCTCTTTTAACAAACAAAGACGGGGAATACACAAACGGTGTATTCGGATTTTTAAACATATTTTTCAGACTTTTTGACGAAATTCAGCCTGAATACTGTGCTGTATGCTTTGATGTACATCAGCCTACATTCAGACACAAAATGTTTGGCGAATACAAGGGTACTAGAAAAGGTATGCCAGAAGAATTAAGACCTCAAATGCCTTTACTCAAAAAAGTATTACAAGCTATGAACATTACAACCTGTGAATTAGGTGGTTATGAAGCCGATGACCTTTTAGGCACACTTGCTACAAGAGCCGATGCCATTGGACTTGCCCCTATTATTGTTAGTGGAGATAGAGATTTATTACAGATTGCATCTGATACAATTACTATTAAAATTCCTAAAACTAAAGGTGGTTCAACAACTATTGAAAGCTACAATACAGCTGATGTAGTATCAGCTTATGGTGTTACTCCAAAAGAATTTATTGAAGTAAAAGCACTTATGGGAGATACAAGCGACAATGTGCCTGGTGTACCATCTATAGGCGAAAAAACAGCCTCTAAAATTATACAACAGTATAAAACTGTTGAAAATGCCATTGAAAACGCCAGCGAAGTAAAGCCTAAAAGAGCTAGTGAAAACCTTGTAACATACAAGGAACAAGCATTATTGAGCAAAACTCTTGTCACTATTAAAACTGATGTACCTTACGAAGTTGCCATTGATGAATTAAAGGTACACGATATGTACAACGAGAATGCCTATGGCCTTTTTAAACAGTACGAATTTAAGACTATGTTAAAGAGATTTGATACTACAGCCGTTGCACAGCAAAATTCCGGAGATTTTAAACTTGTAACAACTGTACCAGAGGCAGAAGATGTTTTAACAAACCTTAATCCTTTTGAACCATGTGCATTTAAGCTGTTTATTGAAAACGGTAGTATAACAGCCTTTAGTGTGACAGACACACCTCAAAAAGCCTATGTTATTAAATTGCCTAACATTGAGGCAGTTATTAAGTCATTTTTAGAGTCTGACAGCCCTAAAATAACTCACGATGTTAAAGAAATAGTTGTATATCTTAAAAAATTCGGTATAGAAGTTAAGGGAATTACTTTTGATTCTATGCTTGCCGGCTATATATTAAACTCTAGCAGAGATAACTATGATTACTGTGAAATAGGCGAGGACTTTTTAGGCGAAAGCTATCCTACTGATGAAGAAATTTTAGGCAAAGGTAAAAGCAGAAAAGCTATTGCCGATTTAGATGCTGAACAGTTAACTCAATTCTGTGGTCAATACAGCGATATACTTTTAAGAGCATACAAGCCTATGTGCCAACAACTTGAAGAAAACGGACAAAAGGAATTGTACTACAACATTGAACTTCCTTTAGCCTATGTACTTGCCGATATGGAAGATGCAGGTATGGCTGTAAACAGAGAGGCTCTTATAGAATACAAAGAAAAACTTGAAAAGCAGTTAGATACTCTTACAAAGGATATTTACTGGCTTGCCGGAGAAGAATTTAATATAAATTCCCCAAAGCAGTTAAGTCACATTTTATTTGAAAAACTTGGCTTAAAGGGTGGTAAAAAAACTAAAACTGGTTGGTCTACTTCTGCCGACATTTTAGAAAAATTAAAAGACGAAGACGAAATAGTAAGAAAAGTTTTAGAATACAGAACATACAGCAAATTAAAATCAACTTATGCTGACGGTCTTTTGGCTGTAATATCTGATGACGGAAAAATACATTCTACATTTAACCAAACAATTACTACAACAGGTAGAATAAGCTCAACTGAACCTAATTTACAGAACATTCCTGTTAAAATCGAATTAGGTAGAGAACTTAGAAAAGTATTTATACCTCAAAAGGATTGTGTATATGTTGATGCCGATTACTCACAGATTGAATTGAGAGTAATGGCAGCTATGTCAGGCGATGAAGTTCTTATAAATGCCTTTAAAGAAAATCAAGATATTCACAGACTTACAGCATCTCAAGTATTTGGTGTGCCATTTGATGATGTAACACCTTTACAGAGAAGTAATGCAAAGGCAGTAAACTTTGGTATTATATACGGTATCGGTTCTTACAGCCTTAGTCAGGACATAGGTATTACTAAAAAAGAGGCTGACAAATACATTGCTGGCTATTTTGCCAAATATCCAAAAGTAAAAGAGTTTGTGGATAATTGTGTAGAAACTGCTAGAGAAACTGGCTATGCTACAACAATATTTAACAGAAGAAGATACATTCCTGAAATTACAGCAAATAACTTTATGCAACGCTCTTTTGGCGAAAGAGTTGCTATGAATATGCCTGTTCAAGGTTCTGCTGCCGACATCATTAAAATAGCTATGGTCAAGGTATGGGAAAGATTAAAAGCCTTAGGTCTTAAATCTCGTCTTGTACTTCAGGTACACGATGAACTTTTAATCGAAACATACAAAGACGAACAGGAACAGGTTGAACGACTTTTACAGGAAGAAATGGAAAATGCCGTTAAGTTAAGTGTTCCACTTATTGCTGAGGTGCATAGTGGCAACAACTGGTACGAGGTAAAGTAAAATGACAGTTATTGGATTGACAGGAAATAGTGGTACTGGTAAAAGTTCTGTAGCCAAAATTATGGAAAAGTACGGTGCTTTAATACTGGATTGCGACAAAATTGCTCACGAAAATATGGCTGTAGGTGGTTGTGCCTACGATGAAATAGTTTCAGCCTTTGGAAAAGATATATTAAACAGTGACAATACCATAAACCGTAAAGCCCTTGGCAATATAGTATTTAATGACAGCCAAAAGTTAAGTATTTTAAATAAAATTACCCACAGCAAAATTACTCAAAGAGTAAAAGACGAAATTGCAAAGGCCAGTTGCAAATGTGTCGTAATTGATGCCCCACTTCTAATTGAAGCCGGTCTTGATGCTATTGCTGACAAGGTATGGGTAGTTACAGCTGATACAGAAGTTCGAATTGAAAGAATAATGAACAGAGATGGCATAAGCCGTCAGGAGGTATTAAGTCGATTTAGCAAGCAAACTCCTGCTGAAGTGTTGGAGGAAAAGGCCGACTTAATAATTGACCACAGCCAAAACGATTTTGAAAAATTGGAAAACGAAATTTATGATTATATGAAAAAAGAGGGTTTACTCAATGTTTAAATTTATACGTTGGTTAATAGGCTTTTGCATATTTATAGCAATTTGCCTTTTTGCACTTTATTGCACCATTTGTATTGTATTCCCCATTAAATATATTGACACTATAGAAAAGTATAGTCAAAAATATGATTTAGACCCAGCTTTCGTCTGTGCCATTATAAAAACGGAAAGTAACTTTAAGCCAGAGGTTACTTCTCACAAAGGTGCTATGGGGTTAATGCAACTTATGCCGGCAACTGTGGATTGGGCTGTTGAAAAAATACCTATTGAGGATTTTAGTTACGATACTATTCAAGAGCCTGAAACAAATATTCAAATAGGTTGCTGGGTTCTCAATTTCTTAGGCAACCAATTTGGAGAAAATGACGAACTTATTGCTGCTGCCTATAATGCCGGAAGTGGCACAGTTTCCAAATGGTTAGGAGATACAAAATACAGTCGTGACGGCGAATATCTCCATTATATTCCCTATGGCGAAACAGCAAATTATGTAAAAAAAGTTAAAGCCTATGAGAAAATCTATTCTTTTATGTTAGGGGTTGGTTGGTTTGCTTAAATGGATTAAAATTATTATGTGTGCTTTACTTATTTTTGCGTTGGCGGGTTGCCAGAGAACGCAAACAGATGAAGTGGTTACGAAAAAGAACCAAGCCTTACAAGGCCCCTCAGCAGTAACGACCAAAAGTGATACTTTGAGACTTTCAATGGGTAAGCCTGAAACCCTTAACCCACTGGAGAATACTGACGTTTCCGTTGATAAAGTATTAAGGCTTTTATTTGAGCCATTATTTGTACAAAATCAAAACAATGAAATTCAGCCTAATTTGGCTGAAAGTTACAGTGTTGAAAACAATGGCAATACAGTAAATATAAAGCTCCGTTCAGGATTAAAATGGGACGATGGAAATCCCATTACTGCCAGTGACATTGTATATTCTGTAAAATTTTTACAGAAAGCAGGAGATAATGTAATTTACAAAAGCAACGTTAAAAATGTAAAAAGTTGCTATGCTAAGGATAATCTTACTGCTACAATTACTTATTCACAGCCTGTAGGTGCTGTTGTTTACAGCCTTTGTTTTCCTATTGTTTCTGAGCATTATTATGGTTCCGGTACAGGTAGCAGTATGAAACCTGTTGGAAATGGACTTTATAAATTCAGCGACTACACTCTTGTAAAGGAAATGAACTTAGTCGCATCTAAAAACTTTAATACTTCTCCACTTATTCCAAAGGTAAATGTTATTATTTCTGATGATGAAGAAACATCATTAAACGCTCTTGAACACAATGTTATAGATGCTTTGACTGTAGATACTTCCAAACTTGGCAAGTTATCATCTGATATGGCATCAAATGCAGCAGTTTATTCTACAAATAAATTTGAATTTTTAGGTCTTAATTTAAAGAAAAATATATTTGTAGATATAAATGCTCGTCAGGCTTTGGCACATTTAATGCCTACAAATGAAATAGTAAACAACGTATATATTAACAGGGCTGTAAAGAGTATTACCCCAATTAATCCTTCTAACAGCTGTGTATCAGGTATAGGTGTAGATTCCTATGACTACAACGAAACTACAGCAAACACCTTAATTCTTGCCTGTGGGTTGACAAAGTCTGATTTTGCATTTACTATACTTGTAAACGATGATAATGCAGAAAGAAAGAAAACTGCCGATATTATAAGCAAAAAATTTAATGCCAACGGTCTTAATACAAGGGTGGAAGCTGTGCCTTTTGAGACCTATGCCCAAAGAATAGCTGACGGCGAATACGACACATTTATTGGTGGTGTTGAATTAAGTGGAAATATGGACTTGACTTCTCTTTTAATGAGCAGTTCAACACCTGAAAATAATGGTTCAAACTACTTTGGCTATGCCGATGCAAATATGGACAGGCTTATTGGTATTGCATCAAGTTCTGCCGATATTGACAGTTACAAAACAGCTATAAACGAATTAAATAAATATTGCTCATCACAGCTCCCTCTTTTAGGTATATGCTTTAGAAGTGAAGCTCTTGTAACAAACAACGTAACAGGGCTTAAAACTCCATCAGACGGAAATGTTTATGGCAATATGTACCAATGGACTATGAAATAATTTAAGAGGTGAACAACCCTATGATGAAACGTTGCTTTCTGACAGGAGAATATGTATTTTATGCAACAGACAGAGCAAAACGTCCCCATAGCTTTAAAAAGCAAGACGTTAAAACTGTTCCTGAGCAATACTGTCCATTCTGTCTCAGAAATGAATATATGACACCGGGTGTAATATACGCCACAGAGGATAATTCCATAAGAATTGTGCCAAATAAATATCCCTTTATAGATGCAGACGATGAATTTTTTGGCGTTCACGATGTTCTTATTGACACAGCAAATCACAATGAACCTATGTCTCATTTTAGTGACAATCATATGTTCAATCTTATGAAAACAATGCAGAAAAGATACCGTCAATTAGAAGAAGACCCTAGAAGTAAGTATGTTCAGATATTTAAAAACCAAGGAAAAGACGCCGGTGCAAGCCAATCTCATTCCCACTGGCAGATTACTTCTCTTTGTGTCGTTCCATTAAAAATGGAGCATATGTTAGGTGTTTTAAAGAACTACTATGAATGTCAGAATAGAAAATGTTACTTCTGCAATTTGGATTTTGGCGACAGAATTGTTGAAGAAAATGACGATTTTATATGCTATATTCCTGCTGACGGCAAATTTGCGTACGGTATGGATATATTACCTAAAAAACACATCAGTTCATTATCAGAATTTACTGAAAGTGAGCTTGCCAACTTTGGCACAATATTGAGAAATGCCGTTAAAAGGCTTGTAACCCTCTTAGAGGGCATAAGCTACAACGTCTGTCTTTACTCTGCACCGTCTGGTGGAGAACACGATAAATATTTCCACTTCTACACCCAAATTATTCCTAGAATAGGATATATGGCAGGTTTTGAATTTAGTACAGGTTGCTACATAAATAGCGTTTTACCTGAAGATAGTGCAGAGAAATTGAGAAGCATAGATATAGGTTAATCTTTACAAAAAGGGGATATGAAAAAATGGATAAAATAAAGTTAGGTGTATTAGTTGGTGGTACATCAATAGAAAGAGAAGTTTCCAAAAAATCTTGCGAAAACCTTTTAGCCAATTTAGACGAAAATAAGTACGAAATTACTGTTTATCATTTGCCTGCTGATGGCAACACTGAATGGGCAAAAAACATTATTTCCAATCCACCCCAAATTGTACTTAGTGCCTTACACGGTGGAAACGGAGAAAACGGTTCTATACAAGGTTTCCTTCACTGTTTAAACATTCCTTACATAGGCAGTAAAGTTCTTTCAAGTGCTATTTGTATGAACAAAGCTATGGCTAAAACCGTTATGAAAGCAAACCACATTCAAGTTCCTGACCACGTTTTTGTTATGCGAGGAGTAGACTTTTCTCAGTACGAAGAAAGCATTAAATTAATGGGATTTCCTCTCATTGTAAAGCCTAACAGAGGTGGCTCAAGTATTGGTGTTATTGTTGCCAGAAATATGGAAGACATTCACTACGGCATTAAAAACATTATAGAAACCTATGATGATGATGTTTTAATAGAAAAATTCATTGACGGTAAGGAAATCAACTGCTGTGTATTACAGGGTGAAAACGGTCCGGAAGCTATGGCTGTATTGGACGTTAAAAAGGCCGGCAGTGTATTCGTATATGATGACAAATATCACATTGATGAATATTCTTCTGACATTACAAGTCTTCCAGACTTTATGCAGGATATGATTAAGTCTATAGCTGTTAAAACATTTAATGTTCTCCAGTGCAAAGGCTATGCCTGTGTAGATATGATAGTTCAGGAAGAACAAATATATGTAATAGAAGTTAATACCCTTCCCGGTCTTACTTCTCACAGCCTTATTCCTAAGGCAACTAAAAATCTTGATTTTTCATTTGGAGAATTTTTAGATAAACTTATAAACTTTGAACTTAAAAGATAATTTGTGCCTTGACAAGCAAGCTATCGTATTTATCTTTAAAGCCTAGAAAGTAGTAATATTTCTAGGCTTTATTTTAAAACTTAAATTTATTACTATATTTTGATGAAATATTATGTCAAGACATAAATAATTCTTTTTTTGTTAACAATTTTTGTGTAATATTTCTCAATACCAATAATTGACTTTTAATGTGAAAAATGGTAAATTAAGTATACAGAAAAAGTAATAGAATATTTGGCAAACTTATTGAAAAATAAGGACGCAAAGCTATGGGGTCTAAGGCTAATAGCTATGACAGCCCGGTTGCGATTGTATGTTTTTATTTTAATTTTTTATATTTTAATTTATAATGATTACTATTTTCACATATATATTCGCGTCAAGATTGACTTTATTTCTGACGCTTTTTTTGTGCTATTATACCCCTAAGAATTCGATTCCTCGAATTTTTTAGAGTCCGTTTGAAATCCCCTATGTATTAATGTTATCCCCCCAATTTAACGTTATATAATTTTTCAAACGGTATATAAAGTGCTATTTTCCCAGATATGCACTTTTATAATCTGTATTGATTCCCGCTTTACAGGTTCAGAACAAATAACTTCGTTATTTGTGGCTTGCAAACAAGCCATCGGATTTATCTTTCCGATTCACTATCAGAACAAATAACTTCGTTATTTGTGGCTTGCAAGCAAGCCATCGGATTTATCTTTCCGATTCACTATTAAATTAGGTATGTGAAACGTACCTATCCCCCAAAACTCACGGAATTCCCCCCGAATTTTCTGTGAGTTTTATTTTTTTACAATTTTTACCAAATACCAATTTTAATGATATTGTAATATAATATTTTCCTTTTTTTGATATAATGTAATTTGCTGATGTACATATATCTATTATAGAAAAATTATAATAAATTCCACATATTCCGTAATTCCCAAGCCAAAGTATAGATATTAGACAATTTTTTTGATTATACTATATATAGGCTCATTTTTTTGGAATATGGTTAATTTCATAAGGAGCAAAAATAATGTTAAAAAAAGTAAGAATTTGTTTAGCAGTATTGGCAATATCTACTCTTGCCTCTATTGCCGTAAACGCAGCAACGGTTAAAAATCCCGACCCTAAAAAAGTGACAAAAATCACTACTACAACTACTGAGGAAACCACTGAAACTACTACAGAAGAAACTACTGAGGAAGTTACAGACGAAGAAACTGAAACTACTACTAAGGAAAAATCCGAAGGCACTACTTCAAGCAACATTGAAGGCTCTGGTCAGCTTACAACAATAGCATTAGAGGAATTTTCAGAAAATCCTACAGATGCACAGGGTCAGCCTCTTACCGGTAAGGACCTTGCAGCCTACAAGGTAGTTGCAAAAACTTACAAAGACAAGTGGACAGCAAAGACAAGCCCTGTAATCAGTGAAACTACTCTCCATAGTGATGCTGACTACACTGAAAAGGCAAAAACATTTACATTTGACAGTGGAGATAAATTTACAATAAAGAGATTTACCTTTAACACAAATGATGATGCCAGATTAGAAGATAGTATTACCATTGAGGGCAATACTATGCAGATTAGATATGTATCTCCTGAAACCAACGAATGGTATATGTCTGAAAATCTTGTAAACACAGCTAAGCAGACAATGTTTATAGATACAGACAAGGGTTCTTACATTTTCAGCGTACCAGCTGTTTACACAAACAGCTTTGAAAACAACACTTTGGAAATGCGTCCAGAGTTAGAGCAGAAGATTGAAATTGAAAAAGGCGACGGAACTTACACTCTTAAGTGGTCATTCCCTCGCAACACAGAAACAATAGGCGAAATTTGGATGCTTCAGTCAGCAAACAAACTTGCAGATTGGTCAAACATCAACCACTTTAATACTTTAAAACAGGATTTAGGTATTAACAGACGTTTCTCTTGGGACGGTTATTACTTCCCTACACCTAGTAACTACACACCATATTCACCAACAATGCTCTACAGACAGCCATCTGACTACAGTGGTGCATCATTTACAAAATATGGTTCTTTTC
The DNA here is from genome assembly GCA_900545305.1 of uncultured Eubacterium sp. GTDB lineage: Bacteria > Bacillota > Clostridia > Lachnospirales > CAG-274 > CAG-274. Next base: position 8,155 of record UQYD01000022.1, on the reverse strand, counting down.
CTGCTCCTTTTGAGTTAGGCTATGTATTTACTTACACTTGTATGGGAAACCAAAATACTGATGGTTACTGGCCAACAGGTCCTAAGTCCGGTTGGTTAGCTACTGACTTTAATATTGCTGCCGGTTTCTACGACACAAGATTTAATACTGACTTTGGTTGTAACCTTATAGATGCCTACAAGAGATACAACAATACTCAGTTCTTAATGGCTGCTTGCAAATATGCAGAATTTTTCCTTGAACACGCAGAAAAGAACAGCTATGTAACTACAAATGGTGGCCTTTTAGTTGAAGATTACGGATATAAGTTTGAACATACTAAAACTCACGTTTCCCTTAATCATCAGCTTGCTGAAATGAACTACCTTTACAGACTTTACAACATAACAAAAGAAGAACGTTACAAGGAAATGGCTGATAGAATGTTAAAGGGTGTTGAAGATACTAAGGACCAATGGGTTCTTGCTAACAACAACCTTAACTATGCCCTTTACTACCTTGCAAATACAAATACAATGGTAGATTATCCTTATTTAACTTACAATGATTTAAAAGAGGCACAGGAACTCTATATGCAGTCCCATAACAATGCTAAAAACGAAACTTTACAGTACCTTATGGATTGTAAAATGGGATGGATGCTTGCTAATGGCGTAACCGGTTACAATAAATAATATACAATTGTTCAGAACAAATTAACTGCGTTAATTTGTGGCTTGCTTGCAAGCCATCGGATTTATCTTTCCGATTCACTGGTCAAAACTTTCAACTCCGTTGAAAGCCACACTTCGTGTGTCCGATTTATCTTTCGGTTCATTTTATAGAGATTGTACAAAATTGATGTTTATTACATTAATTTGTGTACAGTCTCTTTTATTTTTCCTGCAAAAATCTAAGAATATTGTTTAAATTATTCAAACAATATAGTATTATGTTTTATTAAGTAAAAAATTATTTACAAATTAATTTTCATTTTTGCTTATTTGACTATTGATATTTCACAAAATATATTGTATAATAATTTCAAGTTGGTACAAATACCCATATTATATATTGTTTTTAATTTTAATTTGTGTATTTGCACAAGCCACCTACCTTTCGAAGGGTAAATTTTTTTATAACTAAAAAGGCAGGTGTCACAAGCCATAAAAAATGGCGAAACATTTTTCAAACGAAATAAAAGGAGGAAACAAAAATGAACAAAACCTTTAAAAGAGCAGTAAGCTCTGTTCTTGCAAGTGCAATGGCTTTTTCAAGTGTAACAGTTGCTACTGTGTCAACTACATTACCTTTTACAGCTGTACAGGCATTTGCTGCTGATTCAAACTTTAATCTGTCATCTTCTACATTAACATTTGAAGATTACACAGGTAGCGACTTAACTCCCGCTTCAGCAGATACTGTTGTTACTCCAACAGGTGCTGCAAATACTTTAACAGCTCTCGCAGCTGGTGCTCCTGTATTTGTAAATTACACTAGCTCAACTGCAACTAGCAAAGGATATTTAACAGAAGCTGCTGCAGATGGTCCTTTAGCTGGTACTATATTTACTAAGGCTGTAACATCTAATAAGAGTGTTAAGGCTAAAGACGTATACAAAATTAGTGGTGTTAAGAAAGGTGATACAGTAGGTATTTACTATGTATTCACTGATTCTAAGGGTGCTACAGGTAAGGCTGGTACAGTTACTTTAACTGCTGGTACAGCTACTGCTACTGCTACTTTAGAAAACAAAACTTACAAGACAGCTCCTGCTTATTTAACAGTAACTGCTGATGCTGATTGTGATGTTATTATAAATGCTGGTACTTCTTCAACTGCTGCAAGACTTGGTATTGTAGCTTTCACTGTTAGCAGTGCTGGTGGTGACGATACAACTACTACAACTGAAGCTTCAACTGAAACTACTACTGAAGCATCTACTGAAACTACTACTGTAACAACTACTACTGAAGGTTCTACAGAAACTACTACTGTTGCTGCTAACTGGCAGATAAAGGCTGATACAGCTGCTGACAGTTATGCTAAGGACGAACTTATTTTTGAAAATGAATATGTTGCTGTTTATGCTGCTCAGGATATAACTGTTCAGGGTAAACCTCTTACAGTAAATGGCAGAACTTATGAAAAGGGCTTTAGAGCTCCATCTAACACATGTACTGTTGATGGTAGTACTTTTAGATCAGCATTTAAGATAGTTACTAAGAAGAGTACAAGAATTACTGCTGATACATCAGGTGGTTCTAAGAACGCCATTGTTGATTATGACGAATCTACAGGTACATATACAAATCTTACAGGTTTTGTAGGTCAGGCTGAAACTATGTATGCCGATGTTGATGCTGGAAAGACTGTATTCGTTGGTGCTGGTGGCACAAGTAACTCTATGCTTGCCGTTGACATTCAGGCAGGTCCTACTCCTGTTACAGTAACAACTAAGCTTACACTTGGTAACTCTGCTACTGCTATTCCAGCAAACGCTACTGTTACTATTGGTGACCAGACTGTAACTGCTGATGAAAACGGTAGCATTGAATTCACTGGTAAGACTTCTACAAGCTACAAGGTATCTTATGAAGCTAACGGTGTTCGTTATGAAGCAACTTTATCTATTGGTGATGACGGTACTGTAACATCTACTCTTAACCTTCCACAGGTTTCTGGTGATGCTACTGTTACTGTAAAGACAGCTAACGGTACTGCTGTTGCTAACAAGAAAGTTACTTTAACATACTATGTTGGTGTAAAGCCTGTATACTATACAGCAAAGACTGACGAAAACGGTGTTGCTACATTCCCTGGTTTAGGCTTTAATACATACAATGTAGCTATTGCAGGTTACATTTCTACAACAGAAACTTTCGCTCCTGTTGAAGGTAATATAGCTCTTACAATTAACGATGCAACTGCTAAGAACTACTCAACTCTTCCTGCAAATGCGTCAAATGATAACCTTTATGTTGGTTATACTCCAAATGCAACAGTAACTACTACTTATGACTCTGTTCAGGATGCTGTAGATAATGCTACTGCTGGTCAGACAATTTATGTTGCTGCTGGTACATACAAAGAATTAGTAACAATTACTAAGGATATTAAGATTGTTGGTGCTTCTGCTGACAATACAATTATTACATACAACGATAGCCAGAGTGGTAACGACAGTACAGCTCCTAACGGTGCTACTGCTAAGACTAAGTTCCACGGCGATACAGTTGCAATTAACGATTCCGTAAATGTTGAATTTGAAAACATTCAGATTAAGAACACAGCTGAAGCTGATTTAGGCGTAGCTCAGAATGCAACTGCTCTTTCAGTTTATGGTGACAACCTTTCTGCTACAGTTAAATTAACTAACTGTACAATCTGGGCAACTAGAGATACAATTTATACAGGTAAAGTAAGTGCTAACAACACTTGGACATTTGATAACTGTACTATTGCAGGTTTCCAGGATGTAGTTTGTGGTACTGGTGATGTTACTCTTAACAACTGTACTTGGGAATTAAACTTAAGTAGTGACGCTAGACTTCTTGTTCCAGCTTCAAGCGAAACTGGCTCAACAAAGATGGTTGCAAACAACTTAACAATTAATGATACAACAGATACTGGCTTTACTGCTAATGCTTACTTAGGTAGAGGTTGGGTTAGTGCTAATGGTATTTCTCTTAAATCTACTCAGGCTATTGTAGATGGTTATGTTGATAACACAGGTAAAGTTCCTACTACTAACGATTATCATGGTTATGACCTTGGTACTGTAGGTAGCAAAGCTGATACTCTTGCAGAAACTAATTGGTTAGTAAGAGCTAAGCAGAACGAAAACTTCTACACTACTAACAAGGACCTTAATACTGTAGCAATCAACACTCTCCAGACTCCTGTAACAAAGGACGAAGACGGCGACTACTTATTCAAGGGTGTAGTTAATAACTCTTTATTAGGAAATGCAGACTACATTGGTTTTGCAGTATTTAATGCTGACGGTACATTCGTAGGTAACACTAAGAATGACACAGTTTATCGTGTTACTGGTGAAGAAGGTAGCAACCTTTACACAGTAAACTACTTCAAGAATATGCCTGCTGAAGGTTGTATCGTAAAGGGCTTTGTTCAGTATGATGGCGTAAACATCATGAATGAAGTTTCTAACCAGACTGTAACAGCTGAATAATCTACTGATTAAAGGAGGACTATTAATATGAAGAAAATTTATGAAAAACCACAGGCAATAGTTACCACTTTTAATACAGTGGATGCTACAAATGCCAACATTAAGTCTGTAGCAACATTAACAAATGTAAACAAAGATGTAGCTACATTTGACTTCAACAATGTTATTGATTTCTAATATAGCTTAAAGCATATTAAAAAGGACTGAACCTATTTAAGGTTCAGTCCTTTGTGTTACAAGTATAATAAAAGGAGAGTATAATTTACTCTCCTTTTATCTATTCCTTATGATTTATTACAAGAACATCATTTTCTCTGACAATAGTCTTACCTTGAGGTATAACCACTCTATCTCCTCGTCTTATCATAATAATCAAATCGTCTTTATGTATTTCTGAAAGTGTTTTTCCAACATATTTATCACTGCCGGAAACTCTTTTTTCTGAAAGGTGAACACCTTCAATATTTCCTGAAGATTTAGCACATAAAACAAGGGTATCGCCCTTTTCCAACATTGTTTTTCCGTCTGGAACTATTTGATTTTCACCTCTTATAATAAGAACCACTATTGTATCCGGTGGAAGAATAATATCTGTTAAATTCTTACCTACCCAACCATGCTTTCCGTCTAATGTAAACTTTATAAACTGTATAGGCACTTCGTCTGAATAGTCTGTGAAGGTTTTCATAACATCTCCGGAGTCATCAATCATATTCAGCTTTTTTGCCACAACCGGCAAAAGTGAGCCTTGTAAAAGTATTGAAAACAGAACTATGAAAAACACTATATGGAATATATCATTTTCTGCTTTAACATTCATTATTGCCATAACTGAGAAAACTATAGATGCAGCACCTCTTAAGCCTGACCAAGCAACCAATAATTGCTGTGATATTTTGCTTCTGAAAGGTGTCATAATAGCAAATACAGCCAAAGGTCTGGCTACAAAAGTAAGGAAAATTGCTATTAAAATAGCTATGCCACATACATCTAACATTTTTGACGGATAGCTTAAAAGACCTAACAAGAAGAAAATAAGCATTTGCATTAATCCGTTTATGCCGTCAAAGAATGGCACAAGGGTCTTCTTGTTTCTTATTTTAGAGTTACCCAATATAATACCCACAATATAGGCACTTAAATAGCCATTTCCTCCTACATATGTTGGCAAAGCATAGGAGAATACAGCTACAGCAACTACAAAAATTGTATCAAATCCTGATGTAGTAAACTTAAATCTTTTCAGTATTTGAGAAGAAATAAACGCTATAATCAAACCAATACCTACGCCATACACAATTTGGCTAAAAAGCATATAGGCTATTTGTCCACCACTTGCCTGACCCTTTATAAGTGTCATAACAATAACAGTAAGCATATAAGCTGCCGGGTCGTTACTACCACTTTCTATTTCCAGAATAGATGCCGTATTATACTTCAAATTCAATCGTTTTGAACGAAGTATAGAGAATACGGAAGCAGCATCTGTTGAAGCAAGAAGTGAGCCTATTAACATACTTTCCAAAAAGCTGATTTTAAACACATAGTGGCAAAACAGACCTACAAAGCCTGCCGTAAGTACAACGCCTAATGTAGACAAACCAACAGCCTTAACAGCTATAGGTTTTGCCTCACTCCAGTTAGTACCAAAACCACCATAGAACATTATAAATATAAGTGCTGTGGAGCAAATATAGTCAGCAAAAGCAAAATTGTCAAATTGTATCTTTAATATACCGTCAGAGCCAAAGACCATACCAAGGACTATAAAGCCTAAAAGCATTGGAATACCCAGTCTGTTGGATATTTTATTGAGGACAATGCAAATAACAATTACTACTGCTGTTAAAATAAGTATTTCATTCATTCTATTCCCCCTGTCTTATATTAAAAACTGTAGTCAAATACACTTCCTTTGTTCTAAATTTATTTTTAATAAACTTGAGAGCGTGAAGTCCTTCCTTATATTCAGAGAAAAATCCAAAAACAGTTGGTCCACTACCACTCATCATAGAACCAATAGCACCATTATCAATCATAGCTTTTTTAATCTGCTCAATTACCGGATATTTTTCGCAAGTTACTGTTTCAAGAACATTTACCATATTGTCAGAAACAGCCTGTAAATCCCCTTTTTCAATATAGTCTATAATAGCTTTTGTATCAGGGTGCTTATTTACCTTTTTAAGGTCTAATGCCCCAAAAACAGATGCTGTAGACACACTTATTGGAGGTTTAGCCAAAAGTACGTAGCAGTTTGGGAAATTAGGAAGAACTGTCAACTTTTCTCCTATACCCTCTGCAAGAGCTGTACCTCTTAAAATACAATATGGTACATCTGCACCAAAGCTCTTACCTATTTTCATAAGTTCTTCTTGTGAAACATTAAGTCTGAAAAGGTTGTTGATACCTACAAGAGTTGCTGCACAGTCACTACTGCCACCGGCAAGTCCTGCTGCTACAGGTATATTCTTTACAAGCTCTATTTCTATACCCTCTTTAATATTATATGTTTCTCGCATATATTCAGCAGCTCTATAAACTAAATTTCTGCTGTCACAAGGCAACCATACTAAATTACTTTTTAACTCTACTTTACCTGTATCTGTCTTTTTAATATGCAAATTGTCGCAAAGATTTACAGTCTGCATTATCATTTCCAACTCGTGGTATCCATTTTCCATTTTTCTAATGGCGTCAAGAGTAATATTTATTTTTGCTCTTGCTCTTAATTTAATATCATCCATACACCTATACCTCCCAAAAACATTTACATTGATTATATCAATAATACTCTAGGTTTTCAACAAAATATTGTGAACAAGATATTTGTATGCTATAATTCTAGCAAGGAGTGATTGTATGAAGATTGGTAAGTTACCTAACAGCCTTTTAAATAAGATTGTATTAGACCCTATAAATAAATATAGCATTGACAGAGAAGAAGTTTTAGTTAAGCCATCTATTGGTGAAGACTGTTCAGCCCTTACTATAGGTGACAATATTTGTCTACTTTCTACAGACCCTATAACCGGTGCTGTAGCCGATATTGGCAAATTAGCCGTACATATTAATTCCAATGATATTGCTGCCGGTGGTGGCGAGCCTATTGGTATAATGGTCACAGCTCTTTTACCTCCAACAATTACAGAAGAAGAAATACAGAAAATAATTACAGATGTATATACTCAGGCAAAAGAGGTAAATATGTGCGTTTTAGGTGGCCATACAGAGATTACAGACGCCGTTGTTAAACCAGTTTTAAGCTGTACTGTAATAGGAAAATCCAAAAGACTTATTGCTTCATCAGGAGCAAAATCAGGGGATGATTTGGTAATGACAAAATATGCCGGTCTTGAGGGAACATCTATTTTTGCAAGTGATAAAATTGAGAAATTAAAAAATATAAGTGAAGATACATTAAAAGAGGCTAGAGATTTAAGTAATTTACTTTCAGTTGTTAAAGAGGGAAAAATTGCCTCACAAATGGGTGCAAATGCTATGCACGATGTAACAGAGGGTGGTATATTAGGAGCTTGTTGGGAAGTTGCTACTTGTTCCGGTTTAGGCGTAGAAGTATATGCTGACAAAATACCTGTTTTAGATTGCACTAAACAGATTTGTAGTGAATTAGGTGTAAATCCTCTTAGACTTATTTCTAGTGGCTCAATGGTTATTGCTATTGAAAATGGCGAAGAATTAGTAGCAGAATTAGCCAAAAACGGCATTAATGCTACTGTCATTGGTAAATTTACTAATGATGGTCTTTACATTGTAAATAAGGGCGAAAAACAGGCTTTAGATGAACCTGATGTAGATGAATTGTATAGAGTATAACAATAGAGGACTACCTTTTGGCAGTCCTCTATTTGTATTTGTGTAATATATAAAACCTTTGCAGGGATGATATGTACCCAGAAATCTGGACACATTGATTTATTAGTTATGTTGAACACATGGATGCTTCTCTGTATTTTACAG
>UQYD01000021.1 GCA_900545305.1 uncultured Eubacterium sp. | reverse complement strand
CTGTAAAATACAGAGAAGCATCCATGTGTTCAACATAACTAATAAATCAATGTGTCCAGATTTCTGGGTACATATCAAAATCTATGGGGCATAAAATCACACTCGTTTTTTGTAAACAAGCAACATTAATATTAAAATTAAAAAGAAGACAAGGACTACAATAGTAGCTCGAATATCCTGTAATGCTATAATAACAGCAATAAGGGAACTACCAAGACTTAAAGCATATAAAATCATAACTGCCTGCTGGTTTGTATAACCAGAATCAATAAGTCTATGATGAAGGTGTCCTCTATCTGGGCTCATAATAGGCTTGTGATTAATTGCACGTCTAATCATAGCAAATGATGTGTCGAAAATAGGCAAAGCCATAGAAAGTACAGCTAACAAAAGTGAAAGAATAGCATAACTCTTAAACACACCTATACAAGAACAAACGGCAAGTACATAACCCAAGAAAGTTGAGCCTGTATCTCCCATATAAACTTCAGCCGGACTGAAATTTCTAGGAAGGAAACCAAGAGCTGCACCAGCAAGAGCTATTGTCATAACAGCACCTACTGTACCTCCTGAAATAGCACAAAGAATGGCAAGACAAGTTGACATAATACTTGTAACACCGGCTGCCAAACCGTCAAGACCGTCAATAAGGTTTACAGCATTAATAAGACCAATTATCCAAACAACTGTAATAATATTTGAAAAAGGCTTAATATACTGCCACAATGGCCACATTATAAAGTCCAATTTAGTTCCAGTTGAAACAACAATTACTGCCACAACAATTTGGGCAAGCAATTTCATTTTTGCACTTAATTCATAAATATCATCAAGCATACCAACAAGAACAATAATAATAGCACCAATAATAAAGCCTACAAACTGTCTATTGTGCAGGTCCTCTAAAAAAATGGACATAAGTATCATTGAACCCATAAACCCACTAACAATAGCAAGTCCACCCATAAGTGGCACAGGTTCTTTATTCATACCTCTGGCTCTAGGATAGTCCACAGCGTGGAATTTTATACCCAGTCTTTTAGCCATTGGTGTTGTCAATAGTGAAATTGAAAAGGCAACAGCAAAGCTAGCCAAATACAAAAGCCACGTATCAGACATAATATACCTCCCTTAGAGTCAAAACAAAACGCAAATCAAGCATTTTACTTTGTACCAAACATTCTATCGCCTGCATCACCAAGACCAGGTATAATAAATCCGTCTTCACTTATAGTTCTATCCATAGCTGCTGCATATACATCAACATCTGGGTGGTCAGCCTGTAACTTCTGAACACCGTCAGGAGTACAAATAAGGCAAATATACTTAATGTTCTTGAAGTTTCTTTCCTTTAAGAACTGAACAGCAGCAGATGCAGTACCACCTGTAGCCATCATAGGTTCAAGAACAAACATTTCAATATTGTCAGAATATTCTGGAAGCTTGCAGTAATATTCAATAGGCATAAGAGTATTAGGGTCTCTGTAAAGACCAATGTGACCAACTCTTGCATTTGGAATAAGGTTTACGATACCGTCAACCATACCAATACCGGCTCTTAAAATAGGTACAAGACCAATTTCCTTATCCATTGTCTTAGCCTCTGCCGGAGCAAAAGGAGTTTCAATATTTTCTGTCTTTACTTCCATATCTCTTGTAGCTTCATATGCTAAAAGACCAGAAACTTCGCTTACAAGTTCTCTAAATTCCTTGTTGTTAGTATTCTTATCTCTTAAAAGAGCAAGCTTACTCTGTACTAATGGATGGTCAATAATAAATAAATCACTCATATAAATACCTCCTTATTCTTCAATCATAGCGATACGTCTGATGTGACGTTCATCGCCAGAAAATTCAGTTTCTAAAAATGCCTTAACAATTTCAAGAGCAAGACCAGGTCCAATAACTCTTGCACCCATAGCAAGAATATTAGCATCGTTATGCTCTCTAGTTGCTTTTGCTGAAAAAACATCGTGGCAAAGAGCAGCTCTGATACCCTTTACCTTATTGGCAGTAATTGAAATACCAATACCGGTACCACAAATGATAATGCCCTTATCGCATTGACCGTCTGCTACTGCGTGAGCAACAGCCTTGCCATAAACAGGATAATCGCAAGAGTCACTTGTGTATGTACCGAAATCCTTGTATTCAATACCCTTTGAATCTAAATATTCCATTACTGTTTTCTTTAATTCAAGACCACCATGGTCACAGCCTAAACCTATCATTTAAACTTCCTCCTACACATCTATAATTGAATAACCTGCTGCCTTTTTCAATCTGTTCATTATAGCAAGTCCAAGTTCTGTTTCTTCAAAACCCTCTGCATATACTTTTTGAATATTGTGATAATCACATTTTCTAAGCATTTTAAAGAGATTTGCCGCAATAGTTTCTGGATGCTGTCTGCTTCCTATAACCAAAACTTCAAAGCCTTGGTATCTGTCTTTTGTTTCTTCAGTTGCAATAATGCCTGTTCTGTATCCTTCAGCCTTTGACTTTTCAGCAAGTTCTGTTATTTTGCTGACTGTATTATCTACGTCACCTCTGACAATAACAACATCTGCTGATGGTGAATAGTGAGTATACTTCATACCGGGAGCTTTTGGCAATTCACCGGCTGAAAGCTTAGTAACAACAGCCTTATCAACTGTTACCTCACCTAAAACCTCTCTAAGCATACCTAAAGTAATAGAACCAGGTCTTAAAAGACAAGGTACATCACCTGAAACATCAACAATAGTAGACTCTAAACCAAATTCACAGCTACCACCGTCAATAATCATATCAATTTTGCCCTTTAAGTCATACTCAACGTGAGATGCTCTTGTAGGGCTAGGTCTGCCAGAAGTATTTGCACTAGGTGCAGCTATTGGCATTTTTGCAGTTTTAATAAGTAAATTAGCAACCTTATTTTCAGGAAAACGTATTGCTACTGTTTCAAGTCCACCTGATGTGGCATAAGGCACAATATCAGCTTTCTTGAAAATAAGAGTAAGTGGTCCAGGCCAAAAAGCCTTCATTAACTTTTTAGCATTTTCCGGTACTTCCTTTACTAAAGGCTTTAACTCCTCAATATCAGAAATATGCAATATAAGTGGATTGTCAGACGGTCTGCCCTTAGCCTTGTAAATATCCTTTACTGCCTCGGCATTAAGTCCGTCTGCACCAAGTCCATATACTGTTTCTGTAGGAAATGCCACAAGACCGCCGGATTGTAATATCTCAGCGGCCTTTTCAATGACATCAATATCCTTCAAAGGTTCTGCAAAATCTACTTTTGAAATAATAGTGTCCATTTAATAATACACCTGAAATCTTATTTATTTGCTCCACAGCACTTCTTGTACTTCTTACCACTACCACAAGGACAAGGGTCATTTCTACCAATGTTCTTATCTGGGTTGTGAACTGTCTTAGAGTTCTTCTGTTCCTTGTAGAAAGCATCAAGCTGTTCTCTTGTGAATACATCTTCCCACTGTGGAAGGCTGTATAAGTGGTCAGCCTTGTATTCTACCATCTGCTTGTAGAGCTTTTCAAGGTCGATAACTAAGTTAATCTGAGTATCTTCTGTAAGAGTTTCAAGCTCAATCTTTTCTGGCTGAGTTTCGTTGATACCATCTACAAAACCTGCAATATAAGCCTTTGGTACATTGTACTTTTCAGCTAATTCAGTAACTGTACCACTTAAAGAAGTAAGCTTGTTACCGATAATATCTTCGTAGATAGCCTGTTCTCTTGGAATATAGTCAGCCCAAGTTCTTTCGTTTGTTCTACCGTTTCTGTAATAAGCACTTGCGAGCCAAGTTTCATATAAAGTCATTTCGTTTTCCTCCTGAAATTTCATACAATAATTGATATTTTACACTAAAAACCATATTTTGTCTAGTATTTATTATAAAGCCTTACTTAAAAGTTCCTCTACAGAGCTAACACCTATAACGCTTATATTTTTAACCCTCGAAGCCTCTTTATAATTAGCCTGAGGTACTATGCAACATTTAAACCCTAATTTGGCAGCTTCGGCAACTCGTCTTTCTGCCATTGAAACTGCTCTTATTTCTCCTGTCAGACCTATTTCGCCAAACACTACTGTATCAGCACTAACTGCAACGTTTTTGTAGCTTGATGCTATAGCAACAGCCACAGCAGCATCAAGGGACGGTTCGGCAATTTTTATGCCACCTGTTAAATTAACATAGCTGTCGTAGGCTGCCAACTGCAAATTAGCCCTCTTTTCAAGAACTGCAATAAGCAAAACTACTCTGTTAAAATCCATACCTGTAGCTGTTCTTCGTGGAATATTGAAGGTAGTGTAGCTTACTAAAGCCTGTACCTCCAACAGCATAGGTCTTGTACCCTCTAAAGAACAAGTTACAACTGAGCCTGAAACATTTTCCGGTCTGCCGGAAAGCATAAATTCTGAAGGATTAAGTATTTCCCTTAATCCACTGTGAACCATTTCAAATACGCCAATTTCATTTGTGCCACCAAAACGGTTCTTTACTGCTCTTAATATTCTGTAAGATGCTTGTTTATCACCCTCAAAATAGAGAACAGTGTCAACCATATGTTCCAATATCTTAGGTCCGGCAATAGCACCGTCTTTTGTAACGTGACCAACAATAATAAGAGAAATATTTTTGCCCTTACCAAGGTGCATAAGCCTTGAAGTAGCCTCTCTTACCTGTGACACAGACCCCGGTGCTGACGAAACCTCATCTATAAACATTGTCTGAATAGAATCTATAATAACATAATCTGGATTTTCCTTTGCTATTACACTTTCTATTATGTTCAAATTTGTTTCAGATAACAACTTTAATTTTTCTGTTGTTATTTCCAATCTGTCTGCCCTTATTTTAATCTGCTGTACTGATTCTTCACCAGAAACATACAAAATATTCTTGCCCTGTTCTCCTAGCTTTTGGCATATTTGCAAAAGAAGTGTGGACTTTCCTATACCTGGGTCACCACCTACAAGAGTAAGTGAACCCTGTACAAATCCACCACCTAGCACTCTATCAAGCTCACTAAGTCCTGTCTTTGTTCTCTCCTGAGATAAAGGCTTTATCTCAGAAAGTATTTTAGGGGTCACATCTGTATTGTAATTTGTAGGATGATTGCCCTTTGGCTGAGGCTTTTCTATTTCTTCTACAAATGTGGAAAAGCTACCACATTCAGGACATTTGCCAAGCCATTTTCCTATTTCATATCCACAATTTTGGCAGACAAATTTCGACTTTATTTTAGCCATAATAATTAAAGGTGCTTTTCAATCTTAACGTCCTGTGGTCTTTCTGAAAGTTCAACGCTGAAGTTGATTTTGCCAGATAAGTTAGCCTTAATCTTGCCAAGGTTTACATCATCAACGTAAACTGAATAGTGGAAACCCGGGTCAAGTTCAAGAGTAACCTGAGTACCACCATTACCCTCCATAGAGAAAGTAATAACCTTGTCGCCTACCTTGAAGTTATGAACAGTTGCACCCGGAACTGTTTCAAGCACAAGTGTGCCGTCCTTTGAAAGACGTGTAACTTCCTTATGTGTTCTTACTTTATATGTGTCATCATTAACTTTGAAATCTTCTACCTTAAGCTTGTCTGCTCTAGTATAATCACCAAAGCTAAGTGTATTATCATTTTCTAAAATTATGCCTTCTTTAACGATTGCCATCTCATTTTCCTCCTGACAAACTTCTTAATAAATTCTTTTTTTGACAATTATATTTATATTTTATATAATTAAATCAAGTCAATTATAGCAAAATTTTGACGTTTTGTATACACATTTTAATTACAAATTAATTAATTTATTTTAACGAGGAAAAAATGGCAGATTTAAGAGCAGACAAATTCTTGGCAGACCTGGGAATAGGCACAAGAAGCCAAATTAAAAACATTATTAAGAATAAAAAAGTAGCCGTTAATGGTCAAATTATAACGTCAGCAAACGTAAAAATAAATACAGAAAAAGACGTTGTAACTGTTAATGGTAAAGAAATAAACTATAAAAAATACACATATATTATGATGAATAAACCTGCTGGTGTAATTTCATCAACAGAAGATAAACAAAAGACAGTAATTGACCTTTTACCAAAGGAACTTCAGAACTTAGACCTCTTTCCTGTAGGCAGATTAGACAAGGATACAGTTGGTCTTTTGATTCTTACAAATGACGGAACTTTCGCCCACAATACCCTTTCTCCCAAAAAGCACATAGACAAAAAATACTATGCCAAAATATCCGGTACACTTCCGGAAAATGCTGTTGAAATATTTAAAAACGGTGTAACTATAGGCAATTATAAGTGCAAAAGTGCTGACCTTAGTATTATAGACAATAACTCTATTGAAGTAGTTATACACGAAGGTAAATTTCATCAAGTAAAGAGAATGTTTGAGGCTATTGGTTGTAAAGTAGAATTTTTAAAAAGGGTTTCTTTTGGAGAAATTAACCTTGACGAAAACTTAAATCAAGGAGAATACAGAGAGCTTAATACAGCTGAAATGGAATATATAAGCAAGTTTGTAGGTGAATAATAATGAAAAAGATTTTATTAATTTTTATATCTATTTTTTTACTTTGCCAGAATGTATTTGCTGACAATTTAGGTGATGCTATTACAGCATGGAAAAATTTAGTTTCCACTGTAAAAGGTATTACATATTCTGTAATCAATAGTTCACTGCCTATCAAAGACGTAGAGCAATGGAAAGCTCTTATGAATGAAGCTATAAATAATCAGGCAGACACTCTTTCTGTTACAATAGTGAATTTTGACCAAAACGTGTACGATATTACAACATTCAGAAGTTACGATGTTGCCATAAGTGCAAAAGGCAGTGTTACCGGCACTATTGCTAACATTACATACAGCTTTTCATACCATTCAAATTACAGAATGACAAGAGCCTATGAAACAGGTTCTAAAGATAAATTAAATGTAGAAGAATTGGCTGTATATGACAAGTTAGTTACAAAAGCTCAGGAAATAAAAAGTCAGTACACATCTGACTTTGATAAAGAAAAAGCTATTCACGACTATATTGTAACAACATTTAAGTATGGTCCTCTTGACGTTGAAACTCCACCTTTAAGAGCTCACACCATTGTAGGCTTAATAAATGACGGCGAAGGTGTTTGCGAGGCTTACGCACAGACATTTAATATTCTAGGAAAAATGTGTGGTCTTGATGTACAGTGTATTACCGGAAAAATGGAAGGTGTTTCACATATGTGGAACATTATAAAACTTGATGGCGAATATTATCACGTTGACGTTACCAGTGATGACCCTACCCCTGATGACGGAAATCGCTTAATATACAGCAATTTCAATTTGACAGATGAACAAATTTCGGAAAAGCATACTTGGGACACAAGTCAGTTTCCAAAATGTACAGCTACAAAATACAATTACTATGACTACTATGGTCTTGTAGCAACTAACTATTCTGAACTTCAGAATATAATAAACTCAGCCCTTTCAAAGGGACAAAAAACTATTACTTTTGAAACAAGAAATTATATTTTAAACTCATCAAATGACATAAAGTCCCTTTTCCAAGGCAAAGGTTTTTCAAGTATTTATATTACCGGAGATTTTGGAGAAGTCGGAGCTTTTTCTATAACTGTAAGTTAATAACCTAAAAAAAGACCCATTGATTTTTCATTTCAATGGGTCATTCTTTTATTTTACAGCCTTGGCATTTTCCAATTCTTCAAAGGATAATGCTACTGTGTTATCGCTAATATCAACATTTGTATCACCATATGTTGCAGTTTCGCCCAACCACTTAACATGGTTATCATCGCCTGTAGTATTGCTATTTACAGTTGTAGAAATAGCTGTGTGGGCTTCTCCACCATTACCATAGCCCTTACCATCAATCTGAATAAAAGGAACTGCATAAAACTTAGTATCAAAGTAATCTGCCGGAATGTCTGTCAATACAATATTAAACCAACCTTCCTCTGTTGCAAGGGCATCTAAGTTGCTATTTGAAATTATCTTCAATACATTTTCTTCTTTTAAAGAATCTTCTTGCGTACCTGCCTTGTCTACACCTAAGGCTAAGCCATATTTTTCTATAGAATCTTTATAACTTGTATATTCTGGCAAATTAATATTGAAAGAAATAACGCCTTTTCTTAAACTTGTGTCGCTTTCCCTTTCTGGACTACAATAACCAGAATCTGTAATACCCTCAAATTTCAACACAATATTTGAAGTATCTACTTCAAATGGTTCAAATTTAAGAACTACATTAACATCTTTAGTTACGCCAATACCTACAACGGAAGATGTTTTGTATTCTATAGGCACAACAGTTTGTCCACCCTCGTAAGAAGTTTTATTTCCGCTACTGTCTGTTATAGAATCACTTGTGTATGTATTTCCCTCTTCGTCTGTAATAGTCCAACCATTGCTAAAGAATTTATAACCATTATTAGCCTTAGCAGTTAATGTTACAACTTTACCCTGTTCTACTGTTTTACCATAAATAGTTACACCATTTACAGTGCCTGGTTCTACAGTAACACCACTATCATTTGTATAAGTTGGCACTTCTGCGTGGATAGTATAATATTTCTTTGAAGTAGGTCCTACGGCACCAATTACACCCTTAGCTCCTGTTCTATGATTCTGATAAGTAGTAACTTTGTGTTCAGTCTCTAACTCACTGGCAACTACATCATCAACCTTTTGGTCATTAGTATAAGTATATGTTACTCCCCCTGTAGCATAAGAAGAATCACCTAAACTTCTTATATCTCCATTAGCATCTTTGTAAGCCATTAAAACATTTGAAAGGTCTGAGGCAGAAAGATAAGTTTCTGTACCACCCTTTACAACTGGAGTATTATCTTTAATTGGAGCATAGAATGTAGTATCCAACACAATACCCGGGTGCTCAATTTCCTTGTAGTTAGTATCACTACCACCATCGGCTTTAAGGACACCAAATTTATTTAATGTTGAGAAAATGTTCTGTTTTTCTGTAACAGTTATATCATTATACTGATTAAAAGCACCTGACTGATTTGTACCATTTACAACAGCCTCATAAGCACAATTACGGAAAAATGTACTCTTTCCATCGCTCTGATAACTAGGGTCACTATACTTACTACTACCAATATAAGGAATACCAATATCTGACGGAGTTGGAGTTCCCCCAACATTAGCTTGATTATAAGCCAACAAAGTATTGGCAGCATATACATAACCTCGGTTGTTACCTATACCTGCACCATTTTTAGCCCCGCTAGTTGTTATGTTACCTGTTACTGTACAGTTTGTCATATAAATTGATGAACCGGCATTTAATTCATCTGATGACCAGCTATTACCGTTATTGTTAATAGCACCACCTATTTCATAACTTTGGTTGTTTGCAATAGTACAGTTGTTTAAATATAATTTACCATTACCCTTGTTTTCTACTGCCCCGCCACCACGAGAACTGTTTACTGTTCTGTTTTCAGTAATTGAACATTGGTCTAACACGAAAATACCCTTATTCAAATTTAAGAAACCAGCACCATAGTCAGCTACATTCTGTGAAAAGTTACAATCTTTTGCAAAACACTTACCACCGTTATTCTGTATAGCACCACCGGCAGTTTCTCCTTCTACATTCGTTCCTGAACGAGATATAGTACATTTAGATAAAAATATTCTCTTGTCTTTATTATTTACAATAGCTGACTTTCTGCCACCATAAATAGTTAAATCTTCAAGCAATGTACCTGTAGAATTGTTAATAAACATATTGTAGTTACTGGAATTACTATTTACAACCAACATATCGTCAGTACCCGTAACCTTTGCTGTTACAAAATGACCATCGCCATCAATAGTAATTTCCTTGTTAAATGTTATAGCACCTGTTAATGTTTCATCATTAATCATAGTGATTACGTCATTTGTGTTGGCACTTGCTACTGCATCTGAAAGGGTATTGTAATATTTATCCCCTATTTTGCAAGTGTAATATTCACTTATTTCTGAAGTATCTTCAGCATAAGCTGAAATAGGCATAGCCATTAACGATATAGCCATAGTAAAGCCTAAAATAATTGATATAAATTTCTTCATTTTCATTCCCCCCATTAGCTGTTAAGATTTGCTTTTATAGTGTCAATTCTTACTCCCTTAGTAAATAATGTTTCAGGGGTAACACTACTTAACATAATGTCATTACCAAAATTAAAATAAGAAATTACAAATTCTGGCTTTTTGTAAATTTTTCTCATATTTTATTCCTCCTATGTATTTTCTCTACCCTGTTCCCTTTATTTTATTATACAAAAACCCCTATAAAAGTTCAATATATTTACACTTTATACACAAATTTCGTAATTTAGCCTTATTTTGCAGCTAATAATTATCAATAAATTAAACATATTTACTAATAAAAATTGTTAGAACTATGATTAAACTATTGTGTTTTTGTTATATATGCTCTTTTCTGTTGAACAGATTTTAGTTTTGGTGTATATTAAACATATATGGAGGTGTTGTATATGATAAATAAATTGACTACAGAAATGATAAAATATTATAAAGGTGACCCAAAGAGAATTAACCACTTTTTGAAAGTTTTCTCTTACTCCAAATTTATTGGTATGAATGAAAACCTTGATGAAAAAACTCAATTTACATTGGAAACAACTGCCTTAGTTCACGATATAGGTATTAAAATTTCAGAAGAAAAATACAATTCTTCAAGTGGTAAATACCAAGAAATAGAAGGTCCTGCTATAGCAAAAGAAATGCTTGAAAATTTGGGATATGATAGGGACATAATAGAAAGAGTTTGTTATTTGGTTGGTCATCACCACACATACAATTCTATAAACGGTATAGACTATCAGATATTAGTAGAAGCCGACTTTTTAGTAAATTTATACGAAGATAAAATTTATGAAGATAAATATTCACAATCAGCTGTAGAAAATGTATATAACAAAATTTTTAAAACTGAAACAGGAAAAGAATATTTTAGAAATCTCTTTATGTGAGGAGTGATTTTATGGATTATCAAACTATATTAGATACAGCAAATGCCATAAAAGAAAATATAGGTGATTTTTCTCCAAAAGTAGCTATTGTACTGGGTTCTGGTTTTGGTGAAGTAATTGACTCTATAGAAAACAAAATAGAAATTTCCTACAAAAACGTACCTAATATGCCGGTTTCAACTGTAGCCGGTCACAAAGGCGGTTTTATATTTGGCAATATAGAAAGCACAAAGGTAGCTGTTATGAATGGCAGAGTTCATTTGTATGAGGGATATTCTGTAGAACAAGTAGTTCTACCTATTCGAGTTCTCAGACTTTTAGGCTGTGAAACCATAATATTGACAAATGCTGCCGGAGGCATTAGCTATAATCTCAAGGCCGGAGATTTAATGGCATTAAATGACCACATTTCTGTATTTGCTCCTAATCCACTTATCGGCAAAAACATTGACCAATTGGGAACACGTTTCCCTGATATGTCCTGTGCCTACGACAGAGAATTGACAAAACTTTTATCTGATACTGCCATAAAATGTGGTATTCCTCTTAAAGAGGGTGTCTATGCTCAATTAACTGGACCGTCATATGAAACACCAGCCGAAATAAGAATGTTGCGTTCTATGGGTGCAGACGCTGTTGGAATGAGTACAGTATGCGAAGTTATTGCTGCTCGTCATTGTGGTTTAAAAGTAGTGGCAATGTCACTTATAACAAATCTTGCCTGTGGTATGGAAAACAAAGAGCTTAACCACAAAGAAGTTCAAAAAATGGGTGCAAACATAACACCTAAAATTTCAAAACTTATAAAGAGTTTTGTTCCTTTATTGAAAGGGTGATTTTATGAACACTAGATTTTACAACTGTAAGATTTTGACTCTATGTAAAGACGATGAAATATTGGAAAATTGTGAATTATGGGTTGAGGGAAATAAAATAGCCTATATAGGTAAGCCAAAGGAAAAACCTATTTCCTTTGACAGAGAAATTGACTGTAATGGAAATCTTGTTATGCCCTCCTTCAAAAACGGTCATGGTCATGGCATAATGACATTTTGTCGTTCTATTGCCGACGATTTACCCCTTGATAAATGGCTTAATGAAAAGATATTTCCTATGGAAAACAATTTGGACTTAAAAAGCTGTTACTGGTTTTACAAACTGGCAATTATGGAATATTTAAGTTCCGGTATTTCAACTTCCTTTGAAATGTACCTTATTGAAAAGCCTATGGCAGAAAATGCTATTGATACAGGTTTTCGTACTATTATCTGTGGAGCAATAAATGATTTTGCACAAAATCCAGATGAAATAGATGATATGTACAAGTTTTACAACAGCCTTTCACCTCTACTTTCCTTCGAAATAGGTTTTCACGCAGAATATACCACAAGTCTTGATATTATGAAAAAAATAAGTACGGCTTCTCACAACTTAAAAGCACCTGTATTTACACATTGTGCCGAAACAGAAAGTGAAGTCAAAGGGTGCATTGAAAGACATTCTAAAACACCTGTTGAATTATTTGACAACCTTGGTCTTTTTGACTACGGTGGAGGTATTTTCCACGGTGTCCACCTTACTGACAACGATATTGAAATTCTAAAGGACAAAAATGTGCTTACAGTAACAAATCCTGCTGCAAATTGTAAATTATCCAGTGGTGTTGCTGATATATGTAAACTCCTTGAAAGCAATGTTCCTGTAGCTCTTGGCACTGACGGTCCGGGAGGCAACAATGCCCTTGATATGTTTAGAGAAATGTATCTAGTTACAGCTCTACAGAAAATAAAAACCGGAAATCCTCAGGCACTTCCACCTATTGACGTTTTGAAGATGGCTTGTAGTGCCTTGCCAAAAGCATTGCACATAGACAATGACTGTCTATCTGTTGGTAAATTAGCAGATATTATTGTGATTGATTTACACCAGCCTAATATGCAACCTATAAACAATATTGCCGACAATATTGTCTATAGTGGAAGTAAATCAAATGTTGCACTTACAATGGTTGATGGTAAAATACTTTATGAAAAGGGCAAATTTTATATTGATAAAGATGCCGAGCTTGTATATGAAAAATGTAACGAGGCCGTAAAAGGTCTTATATAATGGAGAATAAAAAAAATGGCAAAAGAAAAAGATATTAAAACAAACGCAATGAGAATATTGGATAGAAATAAAATACCTTATGAAGTAAACACATACGAATGTGACGAGTTTATAGACGGTATTCACATAGCTATACAAAACGGACAAGACCCTGATATAAGCTACAAAACTCTTGTAATGATAGGCAAAAGCAAGAATTACTATGTTTTTGTACTTCCTATAGCTGAAGAAGTAGATATGAAAAAAGCAGCTAAATCCGTAGGCGAAAAGTCTGTAGAAATGATACACGTAAAAGATATAAACTCAATTACCGGTTATATCAGAGGTGGTTGCACTCCTTTAGGTATGAAAAAGCAATTTCCTACAGTTGTTGACTCATCAGCTGAAAAATATGATAAGATTATAATAAGTGGTGGTCGTATTGGTTCTCAAATCATACTTAACCCTCAAGATTTAGTAAAAGTTGTAAGAGGTAAATTTGACAACATTGTTGCCCAACATCAGGAGGCATAAAAATGGAACTTGCACTCCTTACATTTGAAAAAATTATAGCTATGTTCATTATATTGATTATAGGTGTTCTGTGCTATAAACTGAAATTTATATCTATAGAGGGAAACAAAAGCCTTTCAAGTGTGTTATTGTTTGTTGTAAACCCTGTAATAATATTTATGTCTTTCCAAAGAGATTATGAAGCAAGGCTTATTAAAAACTTTTGTATATGTATTAGTTTTACTATTCTTGCACAAATAATAGGCATTGTAATAAGCAATGTATTTTTTAGAAAAAAATCTCGCAACTATGAAATAAATAGATTTTCAGCTGTTTATTCCAACTGTGGTTTCATAGGTATACCTATTGTAAGTGCCATATTAGGAGTTGACGGTGTATTCTATCTTGCCGGATATATGCTTGCTTTCAATGTTCTTTTATGGACCCATGGTTATTTAACAATAACAAATAGCAAATGTGATATGTCAACTGTAAAAACAATACTTACAACACCTGTAAATGTATGTGCAGCCATAGGTATAGTAATGTTTTTCTTGCATATTAAATTGCCAGCAACTGTTGCTGACGGTTTAAACTACATAGGCGATATGAACACACCTCTTGCTATGATTGTAGCCGGTGCAACAATAGCACAGGCAAACCCTTTCAAGGCATTAAAGGACTATAAAGTATATATTGTATGTATATTAAAGCTCTTGGTAATTCCAATACTTACAGCCATTTTACTTTGTTTCTTACCAGGGGACTCTGTTGCAAAAATGGTATGTGTTGTTGCTACAGCCTGCCCAGTAGCAGCCTCTGTAACACTTTTTGCCATTAGATACAACAAAAATGCTGTGTATGGCTCTCAGCTTTACGCCATTACAACTATACTTTCAATAATAACATTACCTGTTGTTGTTAGAGTAAGTCAATTACTTATAAAATAATAAATTAAGAAAGGAATAAAATTATGCCATTTATTAACGTAAAAACAAATGTAAAAATCAGCAAAGAAAACGAAGTAGCTATAAAGACAATGCTTGGAGAGGCTATTGCTCTTATCCCCGGCAAAAGCGAAAAATCCCTTATGCTCTCTATGGAAGAAAGCAGAATGTGGTTCAGAGGAACAGACGAGCCTTGTGCTATGGTAAGTGTATGGGCTTTAGGTCAGGCAAACAGAGAAGGTTACGACAAAATGACAAGTAAAATCTGTACTGACCTTGAAGAAATATTACACGTTTCAGCAAGCAGAATTTATATAAAGTACAGCGAAACATTAAACTGGGGCTGTAACGGTAGCAATTTCTAATTATGTAGGGATAGATTTTTCTATCCCTATTTTCATATTTCAATCGTAAACCTATTAATCTATAACAGTTGACATTGTTGCTCCATAGTGCTAAAATATCAATAATTATTTTATAAATACGAGGTAAAATTATGACTAGAGAAGATGCCCTTAAAATTTTAAACACACCTGATGAGGAAATGGACCAATTAATAGCTAAGGCTGAAAAGCTACGCAGAAAATACAAAGGAGATAATGTTGGTATTCACATTTTAACAAATGCCAGAAGTGGCAACTGTTCACAAGATTGTGCCTACTGTGCCCAATCCTGTCGTTCTAGTGCCGATATTGACAAATATCATTGGGTATCTGATGAAAAGTTATTTAAAGACAATGATTTTGTAAACAAAAACCACCTTGCTCGCCATTGTATTGGTTTAAGTGGTATGAAATTTACAGATGATGAGATTTTAGAACTTGCTGAACGTATAAAAACTATGAAGGCTACTGGCACACACCTTTGCTGTTCTATAGGTTTTTTAACTGAAAAGCAGGCTAAAATATTGAAAGATGCCGGTCTTGACCGTATTAATCATAATCTTAACACAAGCCGTTCCTACTACAGCCACATTTGCTCAACTCATACTTTTGACCAGCGTGTTAAAAACATAAAAATGCTCCAAAGTATTGGTTTTGAAATATGTAGTGGTGGCATAATTGGAATGGGAGAAAGTAAAGAAGATATTGTAGATATGCTTTTAGAATTAAAGGAAATTAATCCAGAAGCTATACCTATTAACTTCTTGCTTCCTATAAAGGGAACACCTTTTGAAAATGTAGATACTTCCATACTTACACCTAATTACTGCTTAAAAGTACTTTGCCTTGCTCGATTGTTAGTTCCACAGGCTGATATTCGCTGTGCAGCCGGTAGAGAAATATACTTCAAGGGTGACGAAAAGCGTCTACTTAGTGTCGTGAATTCTATTTTTGCATCAGGTTACTTGACAGAAGACGGTCAAGGAATAAAAGATACAATAAAGGCAATTACTGATGCCGGATTTACATACGAAATAGAGTCAGCATAAACAACATACCCCATTGATGTGCAATAATTGTATATCAATGGGGTATACTGTAACTATAGTTTATTTATTAAAATATTTGCCATTAATTATTTTATGTTAGCAATTATTTTTTTCCATAAAATTTTTCTACTATTTTCATTAGCTTTAGAATTAATAGAAATTATTCCATAAAACTTTTTTACATTATTTCTTCTTGCATTTGGTGAATTGTTATACTGATATAACAACGGTATCTCTTCTCTATCTATTCTACCTTGTAATAAACAAACCATATTAATTTCATTGTTATATCCTGCTGCTTCAATTTCCATACCGTATTTCATTATACACTCTCTTAAATAATGGTTTTTTATGTTCTTTCTATTAGAAAATTTTGAATCAAATATAAAATAATAATTTTTATTTTGATTAAAAATTGTTAATATAAAATCTGGAGTATAATAATTTCTTCCATTATCCGTTATTTTATATAGTTCTAAATCATTTTGATATCCGTCAGACAAAACAACGGGTTGGTAATATAGTTTGGCTATTAATTTTCCTCGTTCAAATAAATACGTATTAGCGACATCCTTTTCATTTTTATATTTCCCATCATCAATGCTGTATTCATAAAATGCATTTTTAAGTCTTTGACTTTTATCGTTAAACCCTTCATCTATTATAAGCATTCTTAAAATTTGTTGTAAACTATAATACTCAAAAAGTTTGTCCATAGTTTTTACTCGAAAAATTGCTTTGTCCTTTTTCAAATCAATCTCACCAAATTCAAACCACTTAACAATCATATCATATATAATCTTATAGGGTTTAATTTCTTGAAATATTTTTGTTTTTCTCGGAACTTTTTCTAATCTAAACAATGTACAAGGTAGACATTTTCTATACAAAGTTAAAAGTCTTTTTAACTCTGTTATAATTTTTTCTATCTGTTTTAACACCTTTTTTATTTGTTGATTTTGAATTTCCTTAACTGTAATAATTGGGGCATAATAATTGTCAATTGAAAATTTTTTTAATTTTTTATATATACTATCCTCTTCTATAACCGTCTTTTCAAATTCTTTTTTTAACTTATCAGTATCCAGCATTATTGATTTTAAAAATGAAATTATAACTTTATTTTCATATATATCATAATTAAACTTTTTTCTTTCTGATAAAACTTTCAATGGCATATAATAATTCCCATTATATTTAATCGCAGTCGGCGTATTACACTGTGACAATTGTTCCATATTATGAGATAACCAAACTAAATCTTTATGAGAAAAATACCGTGACTCCAAAAAATTCTTCATTTCATACACTTTATCAATACTATGTTTTGGTGAACTTTTAAAATACGCAAAACAACTTTTATAACAATTAATAATTTGTTCTAATAGATATAAATAAGTAGAAATAGATTTATATGATTCTGGACGCACACTACCTTCTATTAACCCGTCTTGTTTATTAATTTCATTATTTCCATAAAACATTAGTTTATTAATTTTGTCATTATCAAACTGTAAGAGTTCTATTAATATATTTTTTATATTTTCTCTATCATCTTCACTTTTACTAACACATAACAAATAAGGAGTATATAAATATTCAATAGAATCATCTTCATATATAATTTTAATACATAATTCAACTAAATCGCATTGCAATAAAAAAGGCTGTGATACACCTCCACTATTTTTTTTAAATTCAATATTTCCACTTTTTTTCTGAAAATCTACGTAACCAATTTCGGTATCATTTAATAAAATTTTGATTTTTCTTATTAATTTTTCATTTTCCGAAATACTAATCCTTCCAAAGTACTGTGCATCTTCATAAATAATCAAATCATCTTCTATATTTGGTGCTTTCAGCAATGGACTTTCAGAATATAGAGGTATGCTTTTTTCTTCTGTGTATAAAGAGCAATTTAAGAATAATCGGTTTTCCATAAATCCACCTCTTACACTTATATAGCAAAAAACTGATAATATCCCATATTATCTCTAGCTTTTTCCTTCATTCTTCTTATAATCTTTGCACAAATAGGCATACCATTATCAAATTCTTTATCCAAATCCTCAATTAATTTTTCTAAATTTTCACCACTTCCATTAATAGTGGGCAAAATTTTCTGTGCAACTGCAAAATCTAAAGGAGCAAGTTTTGTTTCTGGGGTATCTCTGACCATATATTTACAAGCCACATAACAATAATATAAAACCATCTTCACATTTCTAGGCATAATAGGCACATCATTTCTCTTAAAAATAGCATTTATATTTTTCCATTTATCAACTATTTTATCATCTAATTCATCATCTTCTTTTGGCTGTCCACCAAATGCATCAATAAAATCTTTATAAGATACTATTTTTTCTGCATTATTTACAGGTTCTGTAATAAAACTATCTTCATCAATCTGACCTGGTTCAAGGACTATCACCCAACTTCTATCCAAAAATCTTGATGAGAGTTCTTCTGTAGTATGGTCAAAATTAACTGTAGCAAGGAATCTAAGACTTTCAGGTAAATTCCATTTTTTATTTCCACCTAAATTAATGGTTCTTTCTACTGTAGAATCAAAATCACAGTTTTTTATAAAAGCCGCCCAATAATGTTCTATCGGACTAAGATTGGCTTCATCTAATAATATCAACATCGGTGCAGTATTATCTCCTGCATTTTCTTTATTTATTCTTTCAAAAGCATCAAATATTTCTGCATTACTTTTTTCAAATTTCTTAGTTAAAGGATTATAATATCCTATAAAATCCTTATGGGAAGTCCACCCTCTTTCCACAGAAACTTCTACATACCTTTTATTTTCATCTTGACAAGCTAATCCTAACGATTTAGCTAATAAACTACATAATGAAGTTTTTCCAGCACCTGGTTGCCCAGCAAAAGTTGTAATAAATCCTTGTCCTATACATGTAAGATAATTTACTACATCGTTACGTGACACATCTCTATTTGCTTTTTCCTTTAGGAAATTCTCTACAACATCTATTATTTCTTCACCTGATAAACTTTCGTTATATAGTTTTTCTGTATCAAATTTTTTAATTTCATAGATTTCTTCCCCATTAATTTCTCTAAAAACTTTATCTAAAAAATTCTTATCAAGCTCTCTTATAGCAGTTTCTGCTTCAGATTTAAATTTTTTTACACTTTCACCAATCTTATCATTTAATTCACTTAAATTATCATCTAACTTTTTTATTTTTGCAGTCTTTTTAGATATTTCCTCCTCCTTAGCAGCTATATTACCGTTTAAACGTTCTATATATGTTTGTGCATCTACAATTCCTTTCTTCTTATCTTGTAAATCCTCTATCCCTTTTTGTAATTGCAACTTTTCGTTTTCTAATTCGCTCTTTTCCTCTTTCAAATTATCTATATCGTTAGTTAATTCTTCAAATTTGTCTTCTTTTTTAGACATTTCTTCTTCAGTAAATTTATCCAAATTTTCCCTTGCAAATTTCAATTCTTGGTCAATACTGTTTTTATCTTTTTCAAGTTTTTCAACGTCTTTTTTCAACTCTTCCTTTTTCTCTTTATACTTTTTTAATTCTAAACTATTTGTTTCAATACATTCATCAAAATGATTTTCACAAATATAACTAGCAATTTCCTTACTCAAATTCTTATTATTTAGAGCCGAATTGACAAACCTTGAAACTAAGTTTTCTTTCTCACTTTTTTCTGGATTAATAGATTCTAATAAATTCCCAATACGTTTTTCTCTTTCATCATCTAAATATATATCTTGATTCTGTTTTATTAATTCATTAATTGTATTTTTAAACTTTCTTATTTCATTTTTTGTATATTCTTCCCTATTTTTTAATATTGTTACGAGAATATCTATTAATTTACCATCGTCAATACAATCTATTTTCTTACTTCTTTCTATAGGACTTTTAATAAATATTTTATCTATTAATTTTACAATTTCATTATCATCAAAGTTACCTTCAGGATTACAAATATCATATACATGATTTAATAATTCATCTTCCTTATATTCTGAAATGAAATAATTATATTCTTTTTTTCCTGTCAATGTGATATAATCATCTTTAACATCATACTCAAAAGGGCCATAAAATTTATCTTCAATTAAAACCATTATTTCATTTGTATAAATCTTTTCCGAAAATTCAATCTTATGCTTATTTAAAACATCATCTAAACTACCCGAAAATGGTACAACCTGTGTAAATCCTTTACCAGAAAATTTTTGAATCCAAATTTCAGAGTGATTCTTTCCGAAAATTGGATTATATTTAAGTGAATATCGGTTATTTTTATCTCCCCTGTATTCAATATCTTTTTTATTAATTGTTATTTCTACAATATCTCCAACTTCATTGTACAAACCTTCTGAAGTAAGTCCATCTTTTAATTTTACTTCAATTCTGCCCCTTTCTGGAAATTCATTTTTGCAATCTTTAATAGCTTCTATTTTTCCTGCTGATTTTTTTAATATTATAGGATAAACATAACTTATTGTTCCTGGCTCATCTGTTTCTCTTTCAAAATTTGGATTATAATAATACCATGCAATAATTGTTTTTCCTACATAATTTGAAATATCCATATTTATACCTCCAAATATCTTATAGTATATAAAATATTATACAATATAAATCAAAGAATTTCATCAAAAAATTTATTAAATTGATATTTTTATATTTTTCTTAATATCTTTTGTATTATATGAATTTTTATATAACTAGTCCTCAAACTTTATTTCCCCATGTTCTTTTTCAAACTCAGCAACTTTCTTCTTAATAAGCTGTTCTATTTCACGATTTTTAGTTCTTCCCTCATATTCAGCAACATATCCCAATTTATCAAGAAGTATCTTTGAAACACGTAAAGTATATCTTGGTAAATTATCTTTCATACTAAATCACCTCTGACATATTATTGACTAAATTATAGCATCGTGATACAATATATTTATATTTTGACTAAATTGTTCATAAATTTCGACGCATATTTTTTACATAAGAGGTAATATGGCTAATAGATGTTGTTTTTCGGGACATAGTAAAATTTATAACAACAATTTAATAGATACGATAAAGTTACAAGCCGAACTTTTAATAGCAAATGGAATTACCGAATTTTGGGTTAGCAATTATGGAGATTTTGATAAATTGTCTGCCATCGCAATAAAACAACTAAAAAATATTTATCCTTATGTTAAACTCTTGCTTGTAATTCCGTATGTTACAAAAGAAATTGACCTATTTAAAAATGAATATTATAAAACGTATGATGAAATTTTAATTGCAGAAATACCTTATAATACCCCATATAAATGTAAAATAATTAAATCTAACCAATTTATGGTTGATAATTGTGATTTTATGATTTGTTATATTAAAAATCATTTTGGAGGGGCATATCAAACATATAATTATGCTCTAAAACACCATAAAATTATTAAAAATTTATACAAAAAAGACGAGTGATTTTTCAACCACTCGTCTTTTTCAATTAATCTTCAAATACATATTCGTCACGGAATTTTTCCTTAAATGTTTCAAATACAGCATCAGCAACTTTCTGGTCACCAACTACTTCGTATTCTTCATCATTTACGTCTCCACCTGTAAGTTTCATAATAAGGACTTCGCCGTTACAATCTTCTGTTGGAAGAAGAACAACGTATTCCTCATTTTTATACTTTACATAGTCAAGAAACTCAAATTCCACATCATTACCATTTTCGTCGGTAAGAGTTACGAAATCTTCCATAGGAACCATATTTTCTCCTTAATTTTACTTAGAAAGGTATTCGTCAATAGCTGCAGCAGCCTTTTTACCAGCACCCATAGCAAGGATAACAGTAGCAGCACCAGTTACGGCGTCACCACCGGCATAAACAGCCTCACGAGTTGTAAGACCTGTTTCTTCTTCAGCTACAAGACACTTTCTCTTGTTTACTTCAAGACCTGGAGTATGAGAGCTAATAAGTGGGTTTGGAGATGTACCTAAACTCATAATAACTGTATCAACATCCATTACAAATTCAGAACCTTCAATAGCAATAGGACTTCTTCTACCACTTTCATCTGGTTCGCCAAGTTCCATCTTAATACACTTCATACCAGATACATTACCATTTTCATCAGTAAGAATTTCAACAGGGTTAGTAAGAATATCAAAAATGATACCTTCTTCCTGTGCGTGATGTACTTCTTCTGCTCTTGCAGGAAGCTGTTCTAATGCACGTCTGTAAACAATGTGGCTTTCGCTACCAAGTCTTAAAGCAGTTCTAGCAGCATCCATTGCTACGTTACCACCACCGATAATAGCTACTTTCTTACCAATAGAAACTGGAGTGTCATAGCTTTCATCAAAAGCCTTCATTAAGTTTACTCTTGTTAAGAATTCGTTAGCAGAGAATACGCCATTAGCCTGTTCGCCTGGGATACCCATAAACTTAGGAAGACCAGCACCAGAACCGATGAATACAGCGTCAAAGCCTTCATCTTCGAAAAGTTCATCAATAGTAATTGTCTTACCGATAATAACATTTGTTTCAATTTCTACACCAAGCTTTTTGATGTTTTCAACTTCACTGGCAACAACTGTTTCCTTTGGAAGTCTGAATTCTGGAATACCATATTCCAAAACACCACCAGCCTTGTGGAGTGCTTCAAAAATCTTAACTTCGTAGCCCTTCTTAGCTAAGTCGCCGGCACAAGTAAGACCAGCAGGACCAGCACCGATAATAGCTACCTTCTTGCCCTTTGGAGCATCTTTCTGAGAAAGGTCAACCTTGTGTTCTCTTGCCCAGTCAGCTACAAATCTTTCAAGCTTACCAATAGCAACAGCTTCACCCTTAACGCCTAATACGCACTGACCTTCACACTGATTTTCCTGTGGACATACACGACCACAAACAGCAGGAAGTGCTGAATACTTAGCGATTTCCTTTGCAGCACCTTCAAAATCTCTTTCCTTAACCTTAGCAATAAAGCCAGGAATGTTGATACCTACAGGGCAACCACCTACACATTTAGGCTTTGGACAGTTAAGACAACGGCTTGCTTCTGCAACAGCTTCTTCTTCATTATATCCAAGACATACTTCTTCAAAATTAGTTGCTCTTACCTTTGGTTCCTGTTCTCTTACAGGAATTCTCTTAAATCTATCCATTACTTGTCACCTCCGCAGCCACAACCGCCGTTTTTGTGAGTTGCACCTTCTTCAAATTCTAACTTAGCTTTACCTTCAGCTGTCTTGTAAATAGTCTGTCTTCTCATAGCTTCATCAAAGTTAACTTTGAAACCATCAAATTCCGGACCATCTACACAGGCGAACTTAACTTCATCGCCTACAGTAACACGACAGGCACCACACATACCAGTACCGTCAACCATAATAGGGTTAAGACTTACGATTGTAGGAATACCAAGTTCCTTAGTAGTCATTGTTGTAAACTTCATCATAATCATAGGTCCGATAATAACAGCCTTGTTGTATACCTTACCGTCTTCTTTTACAAGTTTCTGTAAAAGGTCAGTAGCTCTACCGGCAAAACCGTAAGAACCGTTATCAGTAGCTATGTATACATTTTCAGCAACAGCCTTCATTTCTTCTTCAAGAATGATAAGACTCTTATCTCTTGCACCGATAATAACGTCAGCCTTAATGCCGTGAGCATTTAACCACTTAACCTGTGGGTAAATAGGAGCAGCACCAACACCACCGGCTACGAAAATAATCTTCTGTTCCTTAAGTTCTTCTTCTGGCATAGAGCAGAATTCACTAGGCATACCAAGAGGGCCTACGAAATCACAGACATAGTCGCCTTCGTTGTAGCTCATAAGTTCCATAGTTGATTTACCGATAGCCTGAGTAACAATAGTAACTGTACCCTTTTCAGCATCGTAATCAGCGATTGTAAGGGGAACTCTTTCGCCCTTTTCTGTATTCTTAATGATAATGAACTGACCTGGTAAAGCTGACTTAGCAACTCTAGGGGCTTCAATTTCCATTAAAAAGATTGTTTCTGTCAACATTTTCTTTTTGACAATCTTATTCATTCCTAATCCTCCTCAGAAATAAACAGGGGTTGTCCCCTGTCTTAATGATTTTAAGTTGTATTATACAACATTCCAAGTAAAAATAAAAGTGATTTTTAAAACTTTGTTATAAAAATAACATTTTTTGTGCATATTACCCAATAATTTTGTATTTGTATTTTAAGTTATAAAAAAATACTTGCTATTTAATAGAATTAACGATAAAATATATGTTAAGTAGTAAAAAATTATGAGGTGTTTACTTAATGGTTACAAATAACACAAATAGCGATTTGACAGCTAAAAAACAAAAAGAAAAAAAAGTAATACCGATGATGATGGTCATTGTTATTATTGTCGGTTTCTTTATAGGTGTAGCTAGTTTTTGTATGGCATACACATATATGATGAGCGATGAAACATCTGAACCTACAGAAGAACGTTTTTCTGCTAACGGTGTTTTAAAACAGGCTCAGGCAAACCTTATTGGTTCTGATATTGATGCAGTAGTTAAGGCTATTGATAAGGAAGCAAGCACTATTTCTTTCTACAACCTTAAAAACGATACAAACTCTACTGTAAATGTTACTGACAAGACTATATTCCCTAAGGACGTAACTATGGATACAGTTGCTGTAGGTGATATTTACACTTATAAATTTGACAAAGACGAAAACATTACTGAAATCAAGAATTGTCAAAAGGCTTGGACTGTTGAAGATATTGGTGTTTCTATTAATACTTCAGCTAAACTTGTTAAGTTCTCTGACACTTCTTCAAAGGATAATGCTGAAAAGTCATATAAATATGTAGAAGGTTTAACTTCTGTTAGCTATAAGAACCAGCCAAAAACTCTTGAAAACATCAGTCCTTTAGACTATGTAAAGATTAAGGGTTATGACAACGGTAAAATCAACAGAGCTTACTCTATTGAAATTTTAAAGAGCCATGGTGAAATTCAGTTCCAGAATATGGACTCTATTTCAAATGCTAAGGTTTACATTAATGATAAGCAGTATTCAATGAAGTCAGATTCAAGAGTTCTTCTTACAGAAGGTACTTATAATGTAAAGGTTACCGGTTCTAATACAATGGATATTACAAAACAGGTAAATGTAATACCTGACAACCCTACAGTTATTGACCTTTCAAAAATACAGGTTAAAACCGGTGTTTTAAATATCACTTCAAATGTAGACGGTTACAAACTCTACCTTAATGATAAGGAACAGAACGCTGGAGAATCTCCTCTTTTGGAATATGGTACTTATACTGTTAAGGCTACAAAGGACGGATACAAAGACTTTACATCATCTGTTACTATTGACAGCGATACAAATACTTTAAACATTAAGATGAAGAAAAGCGAAACAGGTGGAACATTAAACTTAAATTCTGTTCCAAGTAGTGCTGAAATTTACATTGACGGCAGTTATGCCGGTACAGGTAGTGTTTCAAGGTCTGTTGCCTTAGGTTCTTACGTTGTTGAATGTAAAGCTGATGGATATAATTCAGATAAAAAGCAGATTAATGTTTCAGCTGATGGTCAGGTTATCAACCTTACTTTCCAGCTTACACCTGCTGAATAAAAATAATAATGATAAATATTATGCCTGTTCTCTACGGACAGGTATAATTTATTTTTACAAGAAAAATACTTATTGGTGAAAGGAAGTTTCTCAATGGAAGTAAATAATATTCGTTCTATTTTATCTAATAAATTTCACGAGGCACAGTCTATAATGGACAAAAAGGAAAAAGTATTAAACGTTGTATCTAAAGGAATAAAAGCTACGGCATCAACTCCTTGGGCTAAAAAATATAAAAAAGACATTGAACTTATGGGGATGATGATTACAGATTATGTTAAAAATGATTACGAATACTTAAACAAAAGTACAATAGTTATTGCTATTTCTGCCCTTTTGTACATTATTTCTCCAATTAACAAAATAACAGACAAAATACCGTTTTTAAAGGATATTGACAATATTGCCGTAATCACTTTTGCCCTCCACGCCATAAGAGAAGAACTGAAAACTTATAAGCTGTGGTTAAATACAAAAAACTTAAGAAAATAATTGAAAATTTGGTGTATATTTTTGTTGACAAGAGGGCTATGCTGTGTTATACTACAACATGTTTAGCCGCACGAAAAGGTTGAAGTTGGCTTTGTGCCACACCAAATTCGGCGAGTTCTGGTTTAAGGAGGTGTACGAAGAATGTACGCAATTATTGAAACTGGTGGTAAGCAGTACAAGGTATCTGAAGGTGACATCATCACTGTTGAAAAGTTAGGTGTTGAAGCTGGCTCAGAATATACTTTTGAAAATGTTTTAGCTGTAAATAACGGTGAAAAGCTTACAGTAGGTACTCCTGTTGTTGCAGGTGCTAGCGTTGTAGCTTCTGTTATTGGTGACGGTAAGGCTAAGAAGGTTATCGTTTACAAGTACAAGCCTAAGAAGACTTTCCACAAGAAGAATGGCCACAGACAGCCTTTCACAAAGTTAAAGATAGAAAAAATCAACGGCTAATATGATTGAAGCTACTGTTTTAAAAGAACAAGATAGTCCCGTTGGTGTTAGGGTTTTAAATCATGGTGACCCTATAGTCTGCTCTGCTGTGTCAATACTAATGCTTAACTGTGCTAACAGTATTGAAGAATTTACAGATGCAGGTTTTACTGTTGATATTGCTCCTGATGGTGGCGATATGACGATAAAGGTTACCGAATTTGATGAATTAGGAAAAGCTCAGCTTCTTCTTGATAGTCTTATTTTAGGTTTGAAATCTATTGAAATCAGTTACAAAAAAGAAATTGTAGTATTCAATTAGGAGGTGCAAATTATGTTATGTATTAACCTTCAGTTATTTGCTCATAAAAAAGGTATGGGTTCTACAAAGAACGGTCGTGACTCTGAATCTAAGAGATTAGGTGCTAAGAGAGCTGACGGTCAGCACGTTTTAGCTGGCAACATCCTTTATACTCAGAGAGGTACTAAGATTCACCCAGGCGTAAATGTTGGTAGAGGTGGCAATGATACACTCTTTGCTCTCGTTGACGGTAAAGTAAAGTTCGAGAGATTAGGTAAGAGCAAGAAGCAGGTATCTGTATACCCTGTTGTTGCTGAATAATTTAGAGATTAACTGACCTGAAATTGTATTTGTTTTGGGTCAGTTTTTTTGTATAGTAAGTTTTTTGTAGTTATTGTATATAATATATAGGTAAGGAAGTGATAAAATGTTTGTCGATAAAGTCAGAATACACGTTAAAGGTGGAAACGGTGGTAATGGTGCAGTAAGTTTCTTCAGAGCAAAGTATGTTACTAACGGTGGCCCAGATGGTGGCGACGGTGGTAAAGGCGGTGACATTATTTTCATAGCTGACGAAGGTATGAACACACTTTTGGATTTCAGATACAAGAGAATGTTCAAAGCACAGCCTGGTCAGGACGGTGGAAAGAGAAACTGCTTTGGTGCAGACGGCGAAGACGTTATAATTAAAGTTCCGGTTGGTACTATAATCAGAGAAGCTAATTCCAACAAAATTATGGCTGATATGACTGAAAACGGTCAGAAGAAGGTCCTCATTAAGGGTGGCAAAGGTGGTAAAGGTAATCAGCACTTTGCAACTCCTACAAGACAGGCTCCTAGATATGCAGAAAGAGGACGTACTTCAAAGGAATACGATTTAATACTTGAGTTAAAGCTTATAGCTGACGTTGGTTTGATAGGTTTCCCTAATGTTGGTAAGTCTACATTGCTTTCAATGGTTACAAATGCCAATCCAAAGATTGCAAACTATCACTTCACAACTCTTAGCCCTAATTTAGGTGTTGTAAGAAGTCGTTGGGGCGAAGACTTTGTTATGGCAGATATTCCTGGTCTTATTGAGGGTGCCAGCGAAGGTATAGGTTTAGGTCATGAATTCCTTCGTCACGTTGAAAGAACTAAGGTGTTTATTCACGTTGTAGACGGTTCCGGTCTTGAAGGCGACCCTATTGAAAATTATGAAAAAATTCAGAATGAGCTTGTAAAATATAAAGAAGACCTTGCAAATCGCCCTTCTGTTATAGCTGTAAACAAAATGGATATTCCTGAAGCTCAGGAAAACTTTGAAAATATTAAGGCTAAGTATGAACCTATGGGTATTAAAGTATTCCCTATTTCAGCTGCTACTAACACTGGTCTTGATGAACTTTTAGCTGCAGTTGCTGATATTCTCAAGAATTATCCAGAAGATATTGTATTTGAAGAAGATTATGACGAATACAGCGAATACGAAAATGTTGGCAATGAGCCTTATACTATTTCTCAGCCATCTCAGGGCTACTATGTAGTTGAAGGTGTTGGTGTAGAAAAGATGATTGGTTATACAAATATCGACACAGAAAAAGGCTTTGCATTCTTCCAGAGATACCTTAGAGATAAGGGTATTATTGATGCTCTTAAGGAAAAAGGTATTAACGAAGGCGATACAGTTAGAATTTACGACTTAGAATTTGAATTCTTTGAATAATTTTATTGTTATTTATATAAGGAGAACATATGACAAGTAAGCAAAGAGCATATTTAAGAAAACTTGCACAGAAACTTGACCCTGTTGTTCAGATTGGCAAGGGTGGCGTAACTCCAGAAGTTGTTGCCAGTGTTGATGAAGTTTTAGAAGCAAGAGAATTAATAAAGGCTACTGTTCTTGATAACTGCTTTGAAGAAGTAAGAGATGTTGCTAACACTGTTGGCGAAAGAGCAAGAGCAGAAGTTGTTCAGGTTATTGGTAGAAAGTTTGTACTTTATAGACCTGCTAAAAAGCCTGTTATAGAATTACCTAGATAATATAAATAGGGTGCTGATTTCAGCACCCTATTTTTTTATTTCTATAATCACTATTTCAATAACAATTTAGAAAGACTTATACCATCTTTTAAATCAATTTCCCCATCACCGTTTACATCTTTTGTAACTTTATACTTGCCGTTTGCATTTTTCAAAATCACAGCTATATCTGCTCTTGAAATAGTACAATCACTATTTGTATCAGCATCAGCATAACAAACCATACCTAAATCCTCAAGTAAGGTATTTGTTGTTGGGTCTATAGCATCAAAATCATACTGTATACTCTCTACATGAGATGAATTTTGGTCAATAGCAGTAGCTCTGTCAGAACCTATAGCAAGCCAGTTATAGCAAGTAAGTGCTTTATCTTTTACATTTGCTGCTATATAGGCATCTTTGTAGTTATCATTCCAAGTAGTATCTACAACATACCAATTATTATTTAACTTCACCAAATTCCACATATGAGTTGATGATGTAACAACTGTGCAAGGTATATCTGCCTCGTCGCAAAGATATTTTAAAGCAAAGGCATAGCCCTGACAAACAGGATATTTTTCCTTATAAGTATCACCCATAGCACCATACAACATTGCACTTGTAATCATATATCTTAAGTTTGTAACAAGCGTTTCACTGTTGTAGGTATTGTTGTCGCAAAGCCAATCATTGAAATACTTTACTTTCTCAAAATCACTGCCTGTATTGTCAATGTTTGCTATAAGCTCATCTTTACACTGTACAAGTTTGTTCCAGTCTGTTTCAACTTCTTCTTGTGTATTATATCCGTCAGGATAATAACTTGTATAACCCCCACTGCTATTAACACCTGTTTTTATAATAAGTAAAAAAGTTCCCTTTTCACTATTGTATGATGAATTTGGATAATAACTGGCATTAAATATTACCTTATTAATATCATACCAAAAATACTGTGGATTATCGTACCAAAAAGCTATTATTCCCTTCTTCGCTCCATCAAACCCAATATCTAAAGCATTGTCAAGGGCAGTATCTGCATCTAAACCCGTTCCAACATTTACTGTAATATTGGCAACTACAGTTTCTGTAC
>UQYD01000020.1 GCA_900545305.1 uncultured Eubacterium sp. | reverse complement strand
GTAAAAAATTCTTTAAGAGTCATAACTATTCTCCTTTAATTTTTATAATAAAAAAGCCACAAAGACAAAAATACTCTAATGTATTTTAAAATTGTCTTCATGGCAATAAAATTTATTTCATATTTGTAATTGTATCTACTACATTTTTAATAAGGCTATTTAAATCTGTATCAGGCACTCCAGCTATATAGTTATTACAGTGATTTACAGGAATAAATATTTTCTTCGCACTACTCTGTCCCACTGCAACTGCCATTTTAGGTGTAATTTCACCATATAGTGCATCAGCTACAACTATGGCAATAGGTCCAACTATGACATCTGCATTTCTACAGCCTACCACAACCGGATTTTCTCCTGTTGCACCTATATCTGCACCAGCTTTAAGCATAGCTGATGTAGCAATAGAATTAGTTCCTACAGCTGTAATCTCTACATCTCTGCAATTATTTTTTATAGCTGTAACAAGCTGTCTGCCTATTCCTCCACCCTGTCCATCTATGACTAGAATTTTCATAAAATAACCCTTTCAAAAATCTATATAAATTCAGAATTGACTGTAACTATCTGACATTTCATATGTCTGTACTAAGTTACCACAAAATTCATTTTTTGTCAAAACTAAGCTTCAAATACTCCTGCAACCTTTTTAAGCATATCTACAATCTTGATATGCTGAGGACAGCTCTTTTCACACTGGTGACAGGCTACACAATCAGATGCCTTACCATAGCTTTTAATATAATTAGCATAGTATACTGTCTGAGGTGTGAATGGAAGTTTCTTGTCCTTATTCATTCTCATTTCTTCATTGTACAAGCTGAAGTATGTTGGAATTTCAATATTTTTTGGACAACCCTTTACACAATAACGACAGGCTGTGCAAGGAACTGCTATTGACTTTGTGATAACATCTGTAACCTTCTTGATTACTTCTTGTTCCTTTTCGTTAAGAGGCTTAAATTCTCTCATATAGCTTGTGTTATCTTTAAGTTGTTCAAAATTAGACATACCACTTAATACAACCATAACATTATCAAGACTAGCTGCAAATCTAACTGCCCAAGATGCTATTGACAAATTAGGGTCTGTTTCAGTAAGAAGTGTTTTTGCCTCATCTGGAATATTAATAAGTGTGCCACCCTTTATTGGTTCCATTACTACAACAGGCTTATTATGCTTTGTAGCAACATTATAACACTTACCAGACTGTATGCCCTCGCTATTCCAATCAAGATAATTAATCTGTAACTGAACAAAATCTACTTCTGGGTGCTTAGTTAAAATTTCTTCTAATAATTCTGCATTATCATGATATGAAAAACCTATATGCTTAATTTTGCCTTCTGCTTTCTTTTTCATAATAAAATCAAAGGCATCAAACTTTTCTGCAATAGGATAATTAATAGCATTTAAGTTGTGAAGAAGATAATAATCAAAGTATTCTACACCACATTTTTCTAACTGCTCATTGAATATTCTTTCCAAATCTTCTTCTTTCTTCAAGAACATTGTTGGCATTTTTGTTGCCAAAGTAAAAGAATCTCTTGAATGACGCTTTACTAAAGCTTCTCTTACAAATTCTTCACTCTTAAAATCATGATACATATAAGCTGTATCAAAGTATGTAAAGCCCTGCTCTATAAAACTATCAACCATATCACAGAACTGCTGAAAATCAACACTTGTCTGATTATTCTGGTCAGTAATAGGCAAACGCATACAACCAAAACCTAATTTCTTCATGAAACCACTCCTTATAATGTTTTGTAATATTATTATAAACCTTAGAGTAAACTACAGGTCAATACTTTAATTTATTAAGAATTTATGAAGTATATACTTTAAAATTAAAGTTAGAATTATGTTATAATAGCATAGTTGTTGCGATATTTTATCAAAAACTAAAGGGAGGTATATCAAAATGACTAAATTGAAACTTGGAATTATTGGCTGTGGCTATTTAAGTAATATAATTGTAGATGCCTACAACAATGGATTGTTAAAGGAATATGAACTTGTAGGTGTACTTGGTAGAAATTCAAAATCTGCTGAAGAATTATCACAAAAAGGCAAGTGTAAACTATGCAATAATATTGACGAATTATTAGAATTAAAACCTGACTATATTGCAGAGGCAGCATCTGGACAGGCTGTTTGTGATTATGCTTTAAAAATTCTTTCTTCTAATTGTAACTTTGCCGTATTATCTATTGGTGCATTTGCTGATGAAGAATTTTATAATAAAGTAAAAGAAACAGCAATACAAAATAACACAAAGGTACATATTGCGTCAGGTGCTATTGGTGGATTTGATATTCTTAGAACTGTATCATTAATGGGAAAAGTAAAATCTGGAATTGAAACAAGAAAAGGTCCTGAATCATTAAAAGGAACACCTTTATTCAATGACCAGTTAATGATTGATACTGATGAAAAGGAAGTATTTGACGGAAATGCTAAAAAGGCAATAAGTCTTTTACCTACAAAAGTTAATGTAGCTGTAGCAGCCTCTTTAGCAACAGCCGGAGCTGAAAATACACAAGTTAATATACATAGTGTACCAAATATGGTAGGAGATGACCACAAAATCACAGCTGAAATAGAGGGAGTTAAGGCTGTGGTAGATATTTATTCTTCTACAAGTGCTATTGCCGGTTGGAGTATTGTTGCTTTACTTCAAAATATAGTTTCGCCTATAGTTTTTTAAAGGGAGAAAAAATATGAAAAAATTCAAAAAAATTGTTGCTATTGACCCAGTAAGTATAATTGACAGTGGTAGAGAAGAATTAAAAAATTATGCTGATGAAGTAATTTTCTATAGTGACTATCCTAAAGACGATACAGAAATAATAAATAGAATTGGTAATGCTGACGGTGTTTTGGTAAGCTACGCAACTAGAATAAATAAGGATATATTAGAAAAATGCCCTAATATAAAATATGTTGGTATGTGTTGCAGTCTTTATTCAGAAGAAAGTGCAAATGTAGATATAGCTTTTGCCCGTACTAAAGGAATTACTGTTTTAGGTATTCGTGACTATGGGGACAGAGGTGTTGTAGAATATGTTATGTACCAACTTATCAGAATACTTCATGGATTTGATTTTCCTCTTTGGAATGAACTTCCTTTAGAGTTAACAGATTTAAAGGTAGGTATTATAGGTCTTGGCGTAAGTGGTGGTATGATTGCTGATGCACTTAAATTTATGGGTTCTGATGTTTCATACTACAGTCGTACAAGAAAGCTTGAAAAAGAACAACAGGGTATTCAATACAAAGAATTTCATCAGCTCTTAAAAGAAAGTCAGGTAGTTTTTGCTTGTTTAAATAAGAATGTAATTTTACTTAATGACGAAGAATTCAAACAATTAGGCAACAAAAAGATATTGTTCAATACTTCTATAGGTCCTGCATCTGACTCAGAAGCCTTAAAAAATTGGTTAGATTGTAAAGATAATTACTATTGCTGTGATACTGAAGGAGCTATTGGCGACAATGCAAAAGAATTAATAAACTATCCAAATGTTTTATGTGCTAAAAAATCTGCCGGTATGACTAAGCAAGCCTACGGCCTTTTAACTAAAAAAGTTTTGGATAATATTAAGACTTATTTATCAAATAATTTATAAAGCTAAAAGGCAAGACAAGGTTTAATTCCTTTGTCTTGCCTTTTGTATATTGTTCATTATCTGTACAATGTCCATACCTTGTATTAGTCATAAAACAAGCCAAAAACTGTATCTCGTGCCTCTGATAAATTCATTGATAAAGAAGATGCCATTTTTGTGTCTAAATCGAAGAAAATCTGATTTGTATTATCTTCTCCAGCATTAATTACATTTCTATAAGGATAATAGTTTATACCGTCAATCTCCTTACAAACACTACTTAATTGGCTATCTATCTCCTTACCGTAACGGTCTAATATTATTTTTACTCCATCTTCCGGAATATACATTGTTCCGTTACTTAATGTTATAGAGGAATTTAAGTCATAATCTTTACTATTAATTCTAATCTTACTTTCTCCAGCTACGGCATTTATTATATTTTCATAACTTCTTCTGTAAATTCCTCCTTGATAATACAATATATCCTTACTTTCTGATAAATTTACTGTAACTATTTCTTCAATTCTACTACCTATAGGTGTATGAATTGTCCCATCTTCATCTATAGATTTATCCCTAATATCCATTCCCCCCGTATATCTACTTTCTATCTTTTCCTTAACACTCATACCAAGAGGACTATAATAATATTTTTCCATTTCATCCATTTTATTTTTATTTAATGACTCTAATTCCTCTTCTGTTAATGGCTCTTTTTCTAAATCTCTAAACCATCTTTCGCCATGCCATATTTTTTTTACTATATCTTCAAATATATTTTCTGACTGTTTTTTTGTTATATTCATTTTTACAAGAAATTTTCCATCTTGCCAGAGACGTTTATCTTTCTCCTCTTCAAAATGAGAAGAAAAATATACTCCTTTGACCTCTGCACCTTCGTCTATTATAATTTTAGATATAATATTTTCTCTTTT
Organism: uncultured Eubacterium sp.; assembly: GCA_900545305.1. Classification (GTDB taxonomy): domain Bacteria; phylum Bacillota; class Clostridia; order Lachnospirales; family CAG-274; genus CAG-274. Next base: position 27,177 of record UQYD01000020.1, on the reverse strand, counting down.
TTCTTGAAAGGTTTCCCAAAGTTCTTCATTATTAATTGTATCAGCTTTCACTACCCCAACATTAACAGAACAAACAGCTAATACACAGCAAAATATCTTTAATGTCTTTTTCATTTTGTATTCTCCTCTATTAATTAGGTGTATATTTTTCCCATTTTTTTAACCAATGTTTTCCGCCATCTTTTGTATAAACTATAGCCCCTTCTCCATAGCTTTTTACATAATCGTTTAATATGTCTTTATTTGCTAATGTTAAATATGTGTAATCTCCATATTTAACGGCAATAGTATGAATATCTTGATATTTGAATCTTGCACCTCTATAATTACTATTAGGTCCCAAATTCAACCAAATTCTACACTTTAAGTCATAAATATGTCCACCTAGATAGCATACTATTTTTCCCTTATTCATAAATAGAACACTTGTTTCATCACTATCTCCTTTAAAGTACAATGGATAAACACTTTTCATACCTATAACTTTTTCTATATAATCTGAGTCAGTATATCCTTTAAAATCATATACATAGTCCCACTCAAAGTCAGTAAGTTCCTGTAATGTTATTGACTCAGGTTTTGTTTCTGTTAATTTTTGAATATTCTGTAGTAAACTGTATTTATTCTTTTCTATAATTCGTCTTTCTTGTCTTATATTTTTAACTTTATAGTATACTTTTTTAGCCAGAAATAGCATACTAAAAGCAATAATAAAACAAATAACAACAGCACTTATTATCTTTATGTATTTTTTCATTTATATAAACCACCCTTCTCTTTATTAAAAAAGGTATTTAAACACCTCCTGTGTTCACCTTTTCTACAAACAGCCTGTCCATATTCAATAACAAATACAGACAGTGTTTTGAACATTCTTTAAAGCCCCTTGCTCTATTTCCTTACCTGTATTGTATTACAGTTGCACTTCAATAAACCACCTCCTTTCACAAAAATTTTAAATATTTTTCAATAACATCTTAGTATCTTTTCATATAATTTAAGTCAATTTAATGCACCCTGCTCTATCCTTTACCTATGTTATATTGAATTTATAATTAAAAGAAAAAATATTAGTTAGGAGTACACTCTACCCACTTTTTACTCTCATATTTTCCATTATCTTTCATTTTAAATTCAAATTTTTCGCCATTACTTTTTACTACTTCCTTATCAGCTAAATATAAGCGAGGATATCCATCATATTCAACATAAAGTGTATTAATATTTTGATTTGCATATCTAATAGCATTGTAATTTGTATAACTCCCATTTAAGGAAATCATACACTTTAAATTGTCTTTTTTCCCTCCTAGATAGCACACTATCTTTCCCTTATTCATAAACAAAATGCTTGTTTCATCACCATCCCCTCTGAAATACAGAGGAATACAACTTTTCATTCCAATCATATCCTCTATATATTTTTGATTAGTATAAGGTGCAAAATTATATACATAATCCCACTCAAAGTCAGTAAGTTCCTGCAATGTTGTTGTTGTAGACTTTATTTCTGTTAATTTTTGGATATTTTGTAGTAAACTATAATTATTCTTTTCTATAATTTGCCTTTCGTATCTTATATTTTTAACTTTATAGTACACTTTTTTAGCTAAAAATAACATAATAAAGGCAACAATAAAACAAACAAAAATAGTAAATATTATTTTCATATATTTTTTCATTAATCACACCTCCTAAATTTTAGACTATATTATATAAAACATTTCTTTATCTAAAAAAATTATTAAGACATTTAGATATTTATCTTTACAACCGATAATATAAAATCTTTATTCTCTTATTTTTTACTATTCTTTCCTTATTCATAAATAGGATACTTGTTTCAATACCATAGCCTCTTGAAAGCAGATGAATATTGCTTTTTCTTCCAATCTATCCCTCTATATATTTTTATATTTCAACATATACTAATTACCTCCTGTTTTTACTATTTTATTTGAAACTATCATCCTGGCATTACCACTAGTAATTGCATAAGATACTTTATCAAATATGTAGTTTGGATTATCTAAAAAATCATAATGACACGTATTTTCACCAATACTTACTCCTATATTGTTATTATGTAAATCCATCTTTGTTGCAAGATATTTATAATTTTCCTTTTCATTTTTTGCCCACGTCAAATTTTCAGGATCTCCAAATTCATGTGCATTTAACCAATATGACGCAAACTCTTTACCCGTCTTATATGTTAAATACGCCGCATAACTTATATGCCTGAAAGCATCACCTTCATTATCTATACCCCCTCCATAGACTCCATATCTATCTGTTGCTTCATTCATAGCAATATTATAGCTTTTGTTTATATCTAATATATTGTATGAATAACCTTTTAGCAAAACTCTTTCTACGGGGTTCAATTTTGCAGAATCTGATATTTTTTCCGGTAATGTCAATACCACACTACTTCCAAACATTCTACCTATTTTTCTGCATAAATTTGCTAAATCATGAATAGTATTTTTTTCAGATTGAACAGTTGCTCTTTTATAAGATAAAGTTAGTACACTTAAAGCTTTATATGTTAAAGAATCTTCTCCAAACTCTCTTGCATCTAAATCAACACCGTTTTCAATTCTAGTATTTCCACTAGGGTCCCAACTATTTACTGGGTTTCCAGCACAATAGCTATACCAGTTATCTCCGTCCTTTGCTGGGTCTTCAGTTGTAAATCTGCCTAAACTTGGACTATAATATCTTGCTCTGAGGTAAATGCTATCTGTTTCATTGTCATACTGTTCGCCACAGTATCTGAAAAGGTTTGTATCATTTACATCCTTGTTTAACTCTACACCAAAAGCATCATAATCATAACTCTTTATAGATTTACCACTTTCATTTGAAATGTTTACTACACTTCCGTGTCCATCATAGCCAAAATATTCATTTCCATCTTTAGAGATAAGTTTATTTCCTCTTACATATTTACTTGTAAGATTTCCCTCTCCATTCATTTCAGCTATTATGTTTCCATTTCTATCCCATACGTATCTATCGAAGTGACTAGCATTGCTCTTTCTGTATCTTAAACCATTTGGAAGATATGCGTATTCCCACTTGGATTCCTTATTACTTTCAAAAGATGTCATTTCATTAAATTCATTGTACTTATATATTTCATAAGTATTATTTAATTCATTTTCTGACACTAAATCCTGACTTGGTGAGCCATTTACGCCCTTTGTTATGTAACCTATCTTCTTTATCTGATTACCGTTATTATCATAAACATATTTTGTTACATCAATTTCATTTTTTGAATAATAATTGGTACTTTCTTCCAAAAGTCTATTATTAAGGTCATAGGTATAGTTTACATCAGTATCTCCATTGTCATCACAAATTCTTTTCTGAGTTCTATTTCCTGCTGCATCATAATAATAATCTATTTCTTCTTTACCGTAATCTTCATCAGTAATTCTTGAAAATTCATCATAATCATAATAACAGTTTACACCATTTCTGTTTTGTTGGCTAACATTTCCATCAAGATAATAATCATAGTTATAGTATGACATTTTTGTACTATCGGCATTTTTATTGGTTACAGTTTCTATCATATTACCTTTATTATATGTATATGATGTAGATGTACCATTGCCGTATGTTACAGAACTTAAATTGTCATTTGAATCATAAGTATATCTTGCCATTACTTTACTGTTATTCAAGGAATCTGAAACAGTAGTCATATTACCTTTTGCATCATATTCATAATTTATCATCTGTTGAATATCATAATCACCATAATGACCGGTATTGTTATTATATATTTTACTATACACACATTTACCATTTGCATTGTTGCCATATACCATAGCATAGCTTTTGCCGTCTTCAAAAAGTTTTTGCTCCATAACAAGACCCTTATTATCGTACTTATTAGCTATTGCTGATGTATCATTTGTAACCAATGTTACTCCACCTGTTTTACCATAAGTGTATTGAGCTTTAACCTTTTCTTTATTATTTGTAGTTGTGTATTCCTTAGATAATCTATTCATTCCGTCATATCTTTTACTATTTCTAATATTTTTAAACACCACCTGTATTCGCCTTTTCTACAAACAGCCTGTCCATATAACAAATACAGGCAGTGTTTTGAACATACTTAAAAGCCTCTTGCTCTATTTCCTTACCTGTGTTGTATTAAAGTTGTTCTTCAATAAACCACCTCCTTTCAACATATAAACATCTTTTTATTTAGAACTATCTCTCTGTTTCAAGAATTCTAAATAAGTCATTTTTCCCTCTTCATCCTTTGTAAAAAGATCAAATATAGTATATCCCTTATCCATATCTTTCTCTTTCACATATTCCTTTACATAATAGTATCTTTGTTCATTTAACATTCGATATAACATATTATAATAAGCATAGGCATACAAATATTTATCATTATAAAAACTGTCATTTTTACTTATAAGCCCAATCTCCTCTGCATCAGAAAATAATTTGTCACAATCCTCAGCATTTTCTCTTTCTTTTATACATCTCATTATAAATGCCACACAATCTTTCACTTTTGCAGTACTATCCGGTTTAAAATTATTATCATAATATTTTTCATTTGATACGATAGCTATTACCTCTGGTATACCAAGGGCTATTCGATAATTACCTGCAAATATAGTATACCCATTTCCCAAATCTATTTTTCCATCTACATATCCTTGTATATCTGAAAAAATAGATTCATAAAATAATACATTACACCATTTATTTGCCACTTCATCTGTTGTACCAATAACTCTCATAACTCCTTTTATACATTCTTTTCTGTTTATGTATGTATTTCTAGGCTTTATCTCATCAACTATATTATTTTCCTGTAAAACTTTACAAATTTCGTTGTACTCATCTTTGTCATAAATAGCTCCATAACATAATGTACTATTACTTGCAATAAACAAAGATAATGTTAAAATAATTATTTTAATAAATTTCATAATAAATACCTCCTTATTTATATACACTTCTTACAGGTAATCCTGATTCTACTCTTAAAGCATTTTCAGTATACTTAAATTCATTTTGGCTGTAAACAATCCTATCAAATTTACCATTTTCATCAAACTTTGCATAAGGTATACCAGTTGTTTCTAATTCTTCTCTCTCCCTTGCCAATCGAACAATAGAATTTATATTATCTATTCTTGCTGCATATCCTGCATTACCATATAAAACATATTCGTCTTTTATTGCTCGAATCGCATGAACTAATTCATGACCCAAAACAATTTCTGGTGGATTATCAACAAAATCACTGGTAACAGTTACTGGGTCATACGACAATACCTGCCTTCCACCATTTGGGTCATAATGGATTAATACACTACTACATTTCCCCTGATTTCTATATTCAGTTGTTATTCTTCCATTACCACTATCATCCTTATCAGCTACTCTATCAAATTTTCGTATCGTAATACTAACGTCCGAATTAATGAGTTCTCTTATTAAGTCAGTTCCTATTGGTAAATCTATTTTTTCTCCCTCGATATATGATATTTCACCTGTATCATAATTTACTTTTAGATTATCACTGGTAAGTTTTCTTAAATCTGATAATCTACTATCATTTTCGTCTTCTATATCGCTTATAATTATAGCAAGTCCACTAGGGTCCCAACTATTCACTGGATTTCCTGCACAATAGCTATACCAATTGTTTCCGTCCTTTGCTGGGTCTTCTGTTGTAAATCTACCTAGACTAGGACTATAATATCTTGCTCTGAGGTAAATGCTATCGGTTTCATTGTCATACTGTTCAGCACAGTATCTGAAAAGATTTGTATCATTTGCATCCTTGTTTAACTCTACACCAAAAGCATCATAATCATAGCTCTTTATAGATTTACCACTTTCGTTTGAAATGTTTACTACACTTCCGTGTCCATCGTAGCCAAAATATTCGTTGCCATCTTTAGAGATAAGTTTATTTCCTCTTACATATTTACTTGTAAGATTTCCCTCTCCATTCATTTCAGCTATTATGTTTCCATTTCTATCCCATACGTATCTATCGAAGTGACTAGCATTGCTCTTTCTGTATCTTAAACCATTTGGAAGATATGCGTATTCCCACTTGGATTCCTTATTACTTTCAAAAGATGTCATTTCATTAAATTCATTGTACTTATATATTTCATAAGTATTATTTAATTCATTTTCTGACACTAAATCCTGACTTGGTGAGCCATTTACGCCCTTTGTTATGTAACCTATCTTCTTTATCTGATTACCGTTATTATCATAAACATATTTTGTTACATCAATTTCATTTTTTGAATAATAATTGGTACTTTCTTCCAAAAGTCTATTATTAAGGTCATAGGTATAGTTTACATCAGTATCTCCATTGTCATCACAAATTCTTTTCTGAGTTCTATTTCCTGCTGCATCATAATAATAATCTATTTCTTCTTTACCGTAATCTTCATCAGTAATTCTTGAAAATTCATCATAATCATAATAACAGTTTACACCATTTCTGTTTTGTTGGCTAACATTTCCATCAAGATAATAATCATAGTTATAGTATGACATTTTTGTACTATCGGCATTTTTATTGGTTACAGTTTCTATCATATTACCTTTATTATATGTATATGATGTAGATGTACCATTGCCGTATGTTACAGAACTTAAATTGTCATTTGAATCATAAGTATATCTTGCCATTACTTTACTGTTATTCAAGGAATCTGAAACAGTAGTCATATTACCTTTTGCATCATATTCATAATTTATCATCTGTTGAATATCATAATCACCATAATGACCGGTATTGTTATTATATATTTTACTATACACACATTTACCATTTGCATTGTTGCCATATACCATAGCATAGCTTTTGCCGTCTTCAAAAAGTTTTTGCTCCATAACAAGACCCTTATTATCGTACTTATTAGCTATTGCTGATGTATCATTTGTAACCAATGTTACTCCACCTGTTTTACCATAAGTGTATTGAGCTTTAACCTTTTCTTTATTATTTGTAGTTGTGTATTCCTTAGATAATCTATTCATTCCGTCATAGGCATATTTGATTGTAACATTATTTCTATCGACTTTACTAATCAAATTGTCACAAAAATCATAGGTATATCGTTCAGTTCTTCCCATTGCATCAGTATATGTAATAGGTTTATTATGGCAATTATAAGTATATTCTACTTTTCTAGTACCATTTGCATATTTTATAGAAGTATTATTTCCTACATTATCATATGTATATTCATTAACCCATTCTGGAGTATTACCCATTTGCACTCCTGATTTTATAAGGTTATTCCTGTCATCATACTTATATACCTTAGTATTGTAATCATTACCATTTTTTCTGACAGATTCCGAGCAAACGTTACCATTTTCATCGTATGTATAATCAGTAATAGCATATTGTCCACCATCAAAAGGAGCTTTGACCTGTATTTTTCTACCATTAGCATCATAAGTTATAGTAGACTTATTATTTTTTGAATCTGTAGCAGATATATTTCTATTTAAAAAGTCATATTCGTACGTTGTTATATGACCATTAGGGTCAGTTTGCTTAGTCACATTTCCAAATATGTCATACTCCATTGTGTATTTCTTATTGAGATAATCTGTGGCTGTAACAGGATTTCCTAAATAGTCATTGGTATAGTTTGTAGTTACACCATTCTTTATTTCCTGTACTACATAGCCCATACTGTCAACAGTTTCACTTGAAATAATATTTGAACAATTATCATCGCCTAAAACAGTCTTCCTTGATTGTCCATTACCGTATCCATATACTGACTTATACATTTGAGTACCAGTCAAGGCATCATTAATGGTCTTACTTGATAATCTATTTTTATAATCATATGTATAAACACTCTTGCTTTTACCAGGAACAGTTCGTACTGAAAGATTCATATTTTCATCATATTCATAGGTAGCAAGATTTTTGTTATAACTTAAATCATATATACTTGACAACGCTCCAAGTGCATTGTAATTATATCTTATAGCATTTCCATTTTCATCAGTATATTGTGCTGTATTAGCTCCATAATCATATGTTACAGTTTTAGCTGTATTATCAGGGTATGTACTCTTTATAACATTGCCCATATCATCATATGTATATGAAGTTGTTTTTCCATTACCATCTGTTTCTGATGTTACATTACCCATACTGTCGTATGTCTTGCTAACAGTAATTTCCCCTGTAGTAGAAGAACCAACATATGTATTATTATTTACATAAGTATATGTTGTTGGTATATAATGAGTATCATCTATAAATGCTCTTTGCCCTATTATATCACCAGTACCATCACCATTACTATTACCATCCCTATATGAATATTGTGTTTTTGACTTTAAAACTCCATTTGAAGTTACTTTAGATTCTGTAATAAGTCCCCTATCATCTATAGTATTTCGTTCAACAACTGTTGTAGAGGAATTTTGTTTATATGTCTTTGATTTCTGTACATAGTAGCTTTTTGAATCATAATATGTATATTCTGTTAATCCCTCTTTATCAAGGTCTTTTTCCTTTAAATACTCATACTCTCTACCTTTACAAGATAACGGACTATAATATCTTAATAATTTACCACTATAATTATCATAATAATAATACTCTGCTTTTATAACATTTTCATCATTCGTATATACCCAATTTGGATAAGGACAAGTATGCTTGCCGTCATTTTCTACATCAGTATATCCCATCTCTACAGTTTTTTGAGTACCCTTTGGATATGTTCCACTTACTATTTTTGTATTAAGATTAATACTATTATAGGTATAAGTTGTATCTAAATTACCCTCTATAGTCCTTACTGTATAAGGATAAGCATTTGATTCGTTCTTTTTCTTATGTCCTGTATAGTTATTTTCACTATAAAAATAACTAGTCCCTGAATATTTCTTACCATCAGGTGTGGTATAATATTTACAACTTATAGGTCTAATCTTATCATCTTCATCTTCATTACCATATGTACTCTCGCCATACTCGTAATTTGCAGTAGCTCCTGTAGGATAAGTTACTTTTGTAAGATTATAAGAGAAAAACTTTTTAGGGTCTTTATTCTTTTTATGTATGGTATCTGTTTTGCCAGTATAGCCGTATGTAGTAACTAAACTTTTACCATTTACACTTTCCGTTTTACTTACCAAATAATAGAATGACCTATTATCACAATATCTTGAATAATTAAATCTATAACTAATTTGATGACCATTTGGTAAAGTGACTACGTATGTTCTGCCACTTGTGTCATTATTTGCCACCATTGTTATTGTACTACCATTCACATTTGTAATAGTAATATCGTCACGATTATAATTTACGGATATAGCATTTCCAAATCGGTCTACTTTCTTCATAAAAAGGCCTTGTTTATTGAAAAACTCTCTTGTACCATCGCTATAAATCAATACTGCCTTTGCCCCTGGTACAATATTTTGATAGTCTTCCTCTAATTTTAAATCTTGAAAAGCATACCCATATATTTTAAAATCATGACTTCCTGCCATATCTACTTTACCAATAGAGTATGTTCTACCATCTTCAAGTATAATTTGACTAAATGCAACAACATTGTTATTACCATGAGGCTTATTTCCACCTGCCGCATTTGCAATTCTGCTAAAACCTAAATGCCATACATATTCACTTGGAATGTTCCATACATTTACAGTAGATGTAGCCTCAAATCTGTTGCTTGAATCAAACTTAAATGATAGATTTGTATCAAGCCCATTTTTTCCCGGAATTGTTGCTATCTTTTCAGTATACATCAATGCACCAGTTGTAAGACTTACATTATCATTTATGCCAGCATCTGTATTAAATGGTCCTTTAAGTTTAGCACTATCTACTAGATTATCACTTTCATCTTCTGTAGTAACAGATGAATTGGTTGTTGAATATGTGCTTAAAAGCCCTCTATCTGCTGCCAATTCATCTATTTCCCTAGCTAAACTAACTGCGTTTGTATCATTTTTTTCAATATATTGGTTTACTGCATCTTCATCAACAGCATATTCATCAGCAAGTTCCATAGAATTTACAGGAGCAAAATTATTATTTGGCACAATCTCTATGGCACTTTGACTTGTAACTGCATCTATTACATCATCAACCTTTTTTTCGATAATTGCTGATGCAAAAAATGCTTTTACAGCTGATTCCATATCAATACCACTTATAACCATCTCTTGAAACTTTTCTTTTACAGACTCTTGTTCTATGTAATTACTCTCCAAATTTACTACTGCAAACTCCTCAGCAGACTTTTTCGCCTTTTTTAAAGAGCCAAAATTTTTTATCATTTCAAAAGCTTGGTCAACATTTATTTCCATTTGCTGCATTATAACAGCTACAGATATTGAATGTCTAATGTCATAGCCTCTATCACGAAGTTGTGACATAGTATCTTCCCTTACACCTAAATACATATTTAATCCGTTTTTTTCATATCCATTTAGGTTTTCATACATTTGACCGTCATTTAACAGTACCAATATGTCATCAGGAATGTCATCTGTATTTATTTCGTCATCCTCCATCTGACTTATATTAATTGTTACTTCTTCAGTTGTTGTTTCAGATATTTCTTCTAACACATTATCGTCTACAACTGATGAGCCACTTAAAACTTCATCATTTTTTTGTAGATTGTCTACAGAATCAACCACTGATTCAAATAGTTCCCCTGCCATTGTTAATGTACCACCAGACATACATTCTGTAGCCATAACAAAAGCAAGAACAAAGGCAATTCTTTTTAAAATGCCTTTCATATTTTCGCCCCCTATTCAGCTACTACTGCTTTAAGTTTAATAGAAGTAGTAGCAGTTTGTTTAGCTTTACACTCTATTGAAGCAATTATACCACTCCAATTTTTAATATTCTTATCTACCTTGAACTTTAAGATACCATTTTTATTTTCTAAAATGGTAATTGCTCCATTATTTTGCAATACCGGTACAGTAATATTATACGCACCTTGGTCTTCATCAAATAATTTTGTAATATCTATAACACTACTGTCATAATAAATTGTATAAACAAAATCTTTTATATTAGTTACATTTTCTAATGTATAAAAGTATTTATATGTTTTGCCCTGTTCAACATTTATTTGCTTTGTAGTATCAGGAATTAAAGTATTTCCATTTTCAACTTCAATTTTATATATATTCACTCCATTACTACTTGTATCATTTGTATAAATATATAATTTATCATAAGGTCCTGTATAATCAAATGCGTATTCATTAATTTCTTTATTTAAATAATCTTTCCCAATTAAATAACCTGAATCATTAGCAATAAATAAACTAGCATTTGTATTTTCTGAATTTGCAGTAATCTTTATTTTTCTCGCACATCTTACTTTATCAGAACCTTCACTATTAGATATGTTAAACGCTATTGCTCCACCATGAGAGAAATAACTTCCTCTTAAACTTAACGCCTTAGAATACAAATTATTATCTGTATTTTTTATAATGACATTATAATAAGGTACACTAATTAATTCTAAATTATCTATTACTTCTGTGCTATCTACTGTATGAGCAGTAAAGTTTTCATTATTGGAGAAGTCCCAACTTTTATTTTCAATATAGTTATCTAATCTAGGAATAACTGTAATTTTATAAACTCTTATACCGCTATCAAAAGACCGCAAACACATTCTTCCACCATCACCATTATATTTTATCCTTTGCGTTGTTATAGTTGGCTGTATCAACATATCTAATGATTTGCCGTCTTCATCTTTTAAATATTCAGAATAATTTGTTGTAACAATTAATTTTCTTTTACTAGATGAATCACTTGTTCTTGCTGTTATATAAACATCTGAATTTGGAAAAACAGGAAAATCTATTTGTCTGCTTCCTGATTTACAATCGCCTACTAAATCTATTGCCCCAGTATTTCTAACTTTTGCATCGTTATAATTTACTGATGGATTGTATTTCATTGCATAATCTTTGCTTGCAAATAAATTCATATTGTTATATGAAACATTCTTATTAATATCAAACTTTGTATCTCCAAATATAGACGAGTCAAAATCCCATTCATATTTTTGACCATCAGACAATGGAGTATGTTCCGTAGCATCATATTTATGTACATAAATTGCATATGCTCTTACAGCTCCATCTTGTGCATATAAACACAATGTAGTAGAAGCCCCTGTATATTTGAATTTATATGTACCAACTGCATTTACAGCCAATGTTTGACTTTTTCCAGTCTTTTCGTCATACAGAACATAATGCCTAGTAACATTGACATCATTTGAACGTCCCAGTATATAAATTTCACAGTCACCACTAACGTTAAATTTAACGGAGCCATTTTCTTTAGTCCCATTTTGTGGAAAATAAGCATATCCACTATAAAATCTACCATTAAACTCTCTTCTCATGCTTACATCTATATATATCCCCGGCATAAGCGTTAGTCCATCTACACTTTTTTCGGTTTTTATGCTACCCGCAAAGTCTAAATTTCCATCTCCAAATAACCATTCTGATTCATTTTCTTTAACAAAATCAGAAAAAACATTTGTATCTGTTATATCTGCAAAAACAATATTAGTTCCTAAAAGTAAAAATAACAGATTAAAAATAATAAATATTTTTTTCATTTTACCCCTCCCAATAAATAATTTTACTAAATTTTAAGATATATTACTCTGAATTAATTAACTATCACCACTTTTCTAATTAAATTTTAATATATCTTTAATTATATTTTAACATTTTTAGAGTTTATAATCAACTTATTGTGTACATTTTTAGTAAATATATATATATTTCTTTTAAAATATAGTATTATTTAGCAAAAAATATATTTAAATTTACTATGTTTTCAAATATGGATAATTAACTTCAATTATGGTATACTCATCATAGCCCTTTAAAAACAGGGTACAATAATATAGTTGATAGGAGTTCAAACATTATGATAAAAGTAAATTTTGTTTGCCACGGCAATATTTGTCGTTCACCAATGGCTGAATTTATATTAAAGAAAATGGCAAAGGACAGAGGTATAGACATTTCTGTATCATCATCTGCTACTAGCTACGAAGAAATAGGAAATGACATTCATCCAGGTACTAAAAGAGTTTTAACAGCTCACAGTATTCCCTTTTCAAAAAGAGGTGCTACACATTTTGAAAAAGAAGATTATAAAAACAATGATTTTATACTTTGTATGGACAGCTACAACATTAAAAATTTAAAGCGAATTATTGGTTCTGACCCAGAAAACAAGGTACATTTACTATTAGAATACGGTAAAAGTACCAGAGATATTTCTGACCCTTGGTATACTGGAAATTTTGATTTAACATACGACGATATTGTTGAAGGCTGTGAGGGATTTTTAGATTATTTAGCAAATAACAATTTAATATAATTATTTTTTAACAAAAATATGTTTTTAGATTAATTTTTGTTGTGTATAATGCCCTATGCTATTTTTTCTAAGTGATAAATATTATGTTGTTAATTTTAAAGATAACAAAATAACATTTGTGAAAATATTATCAAAAAGTAAATTTGACTAAAAAATAACAATTAATTCTAAACGTATACAAAATATATTCTACTGGTAAAAATTGAAATTTAATGCTATAATATCAAGCATAGTAATTGTTAATTATTTATCAATCACTTTTAAAAACAAATTGTATATGAACGAAAGGAGTTAATTTACTCATGGCAAATTTAAGAAAATGTGCTGTAATTGGTTGTGGATTTGTTGGTTCAAGTTCTGCCTTTGCACTTATGGAAAGTGGACTTTTTAACGAACTAGTTTTAATAGATGTAAATAAGGAAAAAGCTGAAGGCGAAGCTATGGATATTAGCCACGGTCTTCCTTACGTAAGAAGAATGGATATTTATGCTGGCGACTATTCTGACTGTAAAGATGCTGGTATTATTATTATTACTGCTGGTGCTGGTCAGAAACCTGGAGAAACAAGACTTGACCTTGTAAACAAGAATGTTGCAATTTTCAAGAGCATTATCCCTGAAATTGTAAAATACAACAAAGATGCTATTCTTCTTGTAGTAAGTAATCCTGTTGATATTTTAACTTATGTTACATTAAAGCTTTCAGGTTTCCCTAAGAACAGAGTAATTGGTAGTGGTACAGTTCTTGACTCTGCCAGATTAAAGTATCTTTTAGGCAAGCATCTTGATGTAAACCCAAAGAGTGTTCATGCTTATATCATTGGTGAACACGGTGATAGCGAGCTTGCTGTATGGTCAAGTGCTAACGTAAGCGGTATTCCTATTACTGACTTCTGTGAGCTTAGAGGTCACAAGACAAATCATAACGAAAATGAACAGGCATTATACGAAGAAGTTAAAAACAGTGCTTATGAAATAATTAAGAAAAAAGGTGCAACATACTATGGTATTGCCCTTTCTGTCAGAAGAATTTGTGAAAGTATTGTTCACGATGAACACAGTATTCTTCCTGTAAGTTCTTATCACGAGGAAAGAATAAACTATGACCTTGAAGATATTTGTATGAGTGTTCCTGCTATTGTAGGTTCTAACGGTATTCAACAGGTATTAAAGATTAGACTTGACCACAATGAACAGAATGCTTTAAAGGCATCTGCTACAGAGTTAAAGTCTATTCTTGACACATTAGATTTATAATATACAACAAAAGCGACTGACAAAAATCAGTCGCTTTATTTTTTACCAAATTGTTATTCTATTTTCCGGTTTAACGTACATTGCGTCACCTTCAGATATTCCATAAGTATCATAGAATTCCTGGAAGTTACTAAGTACAGTATTAACTCTTACCCCATAATTTGCGTGTTCGTCTTCACTTATCAAATATGCAAGGTATTTTCTTGTAGCCCCTCCGACAAATGAACTGGCAAAAGAATTGAAGAAAGATTTGTAATCTGCGTTTTCAATAGTATTCATTATATCAAGAACGCATCTCATAGCACTTATATCAGCAACATTTTCATCTTCTGTTTTTGCACCTGAAGTGTATAAATCTGTTACCAAAGGCTTGCTATCGTATAATTTTACTACACTATCACACTTATCTTCAAATGTTTCTTTTTCTTTATCATTCCACCATGGCTTATTATTACCATTTTCATCATAATCAGCACCACTAGCATCAAAAGCGTGAGAGATTTCATGAGCAATAATATAACCGATTGAGCCTAACTTCTTTTCTCTGCTATATGATGGGCTATAAATAGGGTCTTGTAATATACCTGTATAGATATTAATTGAATTTGTTCTTCTGACATATTCTGCATTACAATAAACTACTGAACCTGTTTCCCAATAAATTCTTGTATGAGGTTTATTCATTTTTGCTGCTTCACTAGCTGAAAGCTGTGAATACATTTTTTCAAAGTAAACAAATGAATTACCACCATTTTCAAGTGTTGGAAGTTTAAAGTCAACAAATATATCTGACCAATCCGGATTACCTACAGTAATAATCATATTGTCAAGTTTCTTAATTGCCTCTTTCTTAGATGCATCACTGAGCCAATCCAACTTGTTAATTCTATTCTTATACTGGTTAATAACTTCTTTAGCTATTGATGTAACATCTTCTTTTGCACCCTTTGGTAAATACTTTTCGCAGTAAATCTGGTCAAGATATGTACCCATATAGTGTTCTACAATGTCTTTTACATCTTCTTTCATTTCATCTTTTGAAACTATTTTATTTTTTCCATAATAAACATTGTAGTCTAAAGCTTCTGAATAAATATTTATAATATTAAACTTAGCTAAAGCCTTTAACTGTTCAATACGAGAATTATCTAAATATGATCCCCAAGCCTTTGTAGCTTCAAAATTAATTGTACAACAGTTAGAATCTGTTACATTAAATCCGAAACTCTTACATAAATCAGCAATATTAAGAGTCTTATAATATTTCTGAACTTCTGAAAGTTTAACCTGCTTTACATCCTTGCCGTCCATATAATCATCAAAAGAATTATTGTTGTCTCTTGTCATTGCCTGTGCAACTTGTCTAGCAATAATATCATAATTCTTTGCATCTTTCTTTGCAGTTGCATCATCTTCGCCAGCATCTGTAAAATAGTCTACATAGTATTCCATAATCTTTTGGTTTACATCTGTAGTAGTTGCATATCTATACATATCAGCAATACTTTCATCAACACAAGGGCTAAGATAAATTGTAGATTTTGTAGAATCATTCAAATCAACATCATACGCAAAACCAATTAATGGATAATTATAAATATTGCAACTCTCCTTTAAGTAACTCAAAAGTTCATTAAGATTGTTTGCCTTATCAATGCCATCTAAATACTTTTTAATAGGTTCTGCTCCTCTGGCATTTCTTGCATCCATATCTATAAGGGATTTGTAGAAATCCTGCACCTGTCTTTCTTTTGTTCCCTCTGCATATGTACCCTTTACTATGTCATCAAGTATTTTATCATAGTTATTTTCATTTTTAGTCTGAGTATCTGACATTATAGATTTTTCATATTTTTCATCATCTTCATCTAATACCATAGAATCTAAATAACTTTTATTTTCTGTTGCATAGTAGTCATTTTTCAATTCCTGTCCATAGTATCTATGAAGATTTGTAAAGAAATCATTTAACATCTGACTATTCATACTAACAACTGTGCCCATACTGCTAGTTACCATTTGAGGAAGTAATCCAGCCTTATAAAGATTTGCATAATCCCTAGTGTATACATCTAACTTAGACATATCGTAATTAGGCTTGCTGTACAAATTATATCCTTTTGCTTCTGGCAACTTATTACACAAGTCATTTAATAATTTAAAAGCATTTGCTACTGTAAGTGTATTACTATCGCTATAGCTTTTGAAAACATCCATATTAAGGTTATAACTTTCAGGACACTTGCTACATAAATCTCTAATATCCCCTACTGTAACAGTATCATTAATTATTACCTTTGCCGATGATGCTGCCTGCTGAAGTGTATTACTACCAGCTGCAAATACATTAGTAGATAAGCCTGATACTGTCATAATTACTGATAACAGCAATGCTATTTTTCTTTTCATAAAAATCTCCCCTTTCCTGCTATAAGAACAGTATATCATAAAAGGAAAAATTTAACAATATTTTATTATAATTCTGTACCTTTAAAAAATGTACCAATTTCTTTTCCATCCATAATATCAAATATCTTTTCTGGCTTAGAACCATGAGCAATTACCATATCTATACCCTTAGATGTTACCATTTCTGCTGCATCTAACTTTGAAACCATACCACCAGTACCTCTGTTAGAGCCAGAACCACTAGCCAAAGCTCTTATTTTATCATCAATTTTTTCTACTTTATGTATTATTTTTGCATCAGGATTATTTCTTGGGTCTTCACTATATAAACCATCAATATCAGATAACAAAATTAACTTAGATGCCTTTGTAAGAATAGCAACTATAGCTGACAATGTATCATTATCACTAAAGAGTTTCTTTTCATTTTCAATTTCAGTTGAAGATATAGAGTCATTTTCATTTACAATAGGTATTATATTATGCTCAATAAGAGTAAAGAATGTATTTCTTAAATTTTGTTTTTTTACCGGATTTTCAACATCATCACCACTTAAAAGAATTTGGCTTACCATTTTGCCATATTCTGAAAAGAATTTATCATAAAGGTGCATAAGTTCACACTGACCTACAGATGCTGCAGCCTGTTTTAATTTTAATTCCTTTGGCTTTTGTTGAAGTCCCATTTTATTTGCACCTACAGCTATAGCCCCTGAAGACACAAGAATAACCTCATAGCCCTCATTAGCAAGTCCAGACAATACCTGTGCAAGTTTATCCATAGTTCTGAAATTATTTTCACCAGTTTCTGTAGTTATTGTTGATGTTCCAACTTTTATTACAATTCTATTTTTTACAGTTTCCATTTTACATTCTCCTTTTCATTATTGTAGCTTAACATACAAACCATTGTATTTATACTAAAAAAGTCCTGAGCTTAACACTCAGGACGAATTATCGCGGTACCACCTAATTTTGGAAAAATCCACTCTCAACAGCACGAGAACTAAAGTCTGATGCCTTTCCCTATAACGGGGGATACCGTACTGACTTAGTTGGGTCAATAAGCTCAAAGGGAGGTTCAATGCCTTTCAATGAAGATTTTCACCAACCATCTTCTCTCTGAAAAATCCGGAACAAATACTAATCCTTATCTACGCCTTTAACTTATGGCTGAATTATATCACAATTTTTTAAACTAATCAAGAAAAATTTAAAAGCTAATTATTAAGCCACCAATATCTGCATATGATGAGCATAATCCACTACCTTCTGTAATATGACATTCCTTAAAATTAAGTTTAGACATCATAACTTCTTTTAATTCATTAGCCTTTTCCAAGGCATCAATATGTGTAATATAGAGAACTCTGTTTTCTGTATCACTACATTTTTTTGTTATATCATCTATAAGCTTTAAATACGCCTTTTTCATACCTTTTGCCTTAGCTGTAAGCACGGCATGACCATCATCAGCCCCACAAATAGGAACTATACCCAACAATGCTGCCAATTTAGCCACATATGGATTTAATCTACCTGTATTTACAAGGGAATCATAATTTTCCAATATAAAATATGTATTCAAATTATCTCTGAAATTACAAATTTCATTTTTTATTTCATCAAAAGATAAACCCTTTTCTTTAAGCTCTAATATTTTATTTACAATTAATGTTTCTCCAACAGATGCACTTTTGCTATCTACAACATAAATATTCTTTTTGCCATAGTCATCAAAATACAAGTCTTTTGCAGTAACAGCACTGTTGTAAGAACCACTTAAATGGCTAGAAAGAGTAACAACAAATACATCTTCATCTCCTCCGTAAGCATCAACATAAAGCTGTGGAGAAGGAGCAGCAGTTTTTCTGTTTTTCTTATTTTCTCTCAATTTATTTCTAAAATTAACAATATCTAAATCTAAAGTATCAGAAAAAATTTCATCATTAATTTGTAAAGTCAAAGGAACTTGCACAATATTAGAATTATTTTTCATTTCAGTTGTGAAATCACAACCACTATCTGCAACTATCTTCATATATGTAACCTCCAAGATTTTAACTCATAAAACAGTATATCATATATTTGCATAAAAATCACTATTCAGAAAAAATTAACGACCTTAATTTGTGGCTTGTACATAAGCCATCGGATTTATCTTTCCGATTCATTGGTCAGAACTTTCAACTTCGTTGAAAGCCACACTTCGTGTGTCCGATTTATCTTTCGGTTCACTGTCAGAACATTTTGCTTTGCAAAATGTGGCTTGTAAACAAGCCATCGGATTTATCTTTCCGATTCATTAAAAAGAGATTGTGCTATCTAAAACACAATCTCTACATAATAATAAAATTATTCAACTACTTCTATTTCATCAGCAGACTGAGCTTCATTTCTCACATCTGAAACGTAAAAATCATTATAGATTTTATCAAAAAGAACATAACAAGCAGATTTTTCAGCCTTCATCTTTGGAAGAAGGTTTGTAGACGCACTCTTATTAAGCTTTGTAAGTACATTTGCTACAGCATCTTTTGCGTAGTCGCTTGTTTCACTTGCATACTTAAACTGGCTAAATACTTCCTCATCAGTTTTAAGTGGAACATTTTCTTCCTTGTACATTCTATCAATAATAACAAAGGCATCCTGAACAGTTATATAATCATTAGGGTTAAAGAGTCCCTTATCATCACCTTGAACAAGTCCAAGTTTCTTTGCTGTATAAATTTCATCGTAGTATTTATTATCTGAATTTACATCAGCAAAAACAGCAGAACCACTTTCTGTTTTATCCATAAGACGTACAATTTCACCTACAAATTCATCTCTAGTCATAAACTTGTATTTATCATCGTTTATAGCATTTGTATTAACACAATTTGCAAGTCCATCAACTGCAGGGAGAGCCTGTGCAACCATTTTTGCTACAGTTTCGCCACCTAAATGGTTAAGATGAGTAAAATCAAAACCATTGTCGCCCTTTTCTGTACTCTTGAATATTGCGTGAAGAATTATAGATTCCTCACTACCCATATTATTATACAAATCAGTTGTCATTTGGTTTACATCAATACAAGGAACATTAGTTTCCTTTGCAAGTTCTCTAATGGCATCATCATAATTGCCGTGAGTATCTTTTACCTTACCATCTTCTTCAAATTCATGACGTACTATAGGAGTAAGAAGAACTGGCTTTGCACCCTTTTCTTCAGCCGGTTCAATATAATTTTTGTACAATGAGTTTTTAAAGCTACCCTCTGTATTTATATCACCATCTGAGTCTGTATATCTATTTTTTAAGTCATTTTCATTGCTTTTCTTTGCATCATTATGACCAAACTGAATAAGAACATAATCGCCCTCATTCATTTCAGATAAAAGCTTTTTATAATTATCTTCTGTAGCAAAACTCTTTGAACTTCTACCTGACATAGCAAGGTCTTCAACATGGTATTTACTTCTAAGAAAATCTCCTAAGTACATACCCCAACCAGCTCTTGGCAAAGCATAGTTATCATCATATCCATAGATACAAGATGTAGAGTCACCTACAATAAATATATTTGTTTCATCGCTAGCAAAAGCAGAAGTAACATTAAATGCACCAAAGCACATAACACCAGCTAAAACACCTGTAATAATTCTTTTTAATTTCATGCCTAAATCATCTCCTTAGTAATAAAAAGTGTGGCTTTTCAACCACACTCTGCATTATATATTATTCATCTTCAGAATACTCGTCATCATAATCAACATCTGCATCATCATAGCTATAATCATCGTCATAGTCTTCATAATCTGCATAGTCGTCTTCGTCCCAAGCATCCCAACCGTCGTCATAATCATAAGGTAATTGGTCTTGATTTTTATCCTTCATCTTGACAACAAGGAAAACAATTCCGACGATTACTACTGCAAGACCTGCACCTATACAAACAATAGTCTTTAACTTATTATCCTTTTCCAATCTTTTGATTGCTTTTTTCATTTCATCTAAGATTAATTCTGTCTTCATACTAATTCCTCCTTTTTATGACTTTCAAATATACTGTTTCCGGGTTTGCAGTTGATTATACTCCATAAAGGCTCTACGCATCATCTGCTTTTCATCATGGAATTTAAGCAGATAACTGGCCTCATGTTGTTTATAAAAACCGGCATCAACAAAAAATTCTTCAGCCTGAGGTTTACAGTCAAAAGAATCAGTAACCATAAGATACCAATGGACTGTTTTGCTGACTATATCCTCATTACCTCTGAATGTATATTGTGTCTTTCCGATGTATTTTACTATTTCTGCATCAGAATTTGTTTCCTCCTTAACCTCTCTCAAGGCAGTTTGCTGATAAGTTTCCCCTGGTTCGACAGTACCCTTAGGCAACACCCAACCCATATACCTACCATTTTGATTTTTATAAAGCAACAAGACCTTACCGTCATGGATGACTACCCCTCCACAGCTAACAGCTTCTGTCATGGGTATTCCTCCGTCCTGTATACTGTATGGCTGACTAAACGCAACCTTTTCTAATATTAATCACATTATACACTATTCAGGTTGAAAATACAATACCAAATGTTAAAATCAACAAATTTTTAATAAATAAACGGAAATTTTTGCCTATTTTAAATAATAAATCAATATAAACGTAAATCTTTTCCTATAAATTGGCAAGTTGCAAATTCCCCTATAAATCTGGACACAAGTCTTTCTCCATATACACGATTTATATCTTCAAGTGTCAGATTAGTAGAAATAATAAGGGATTTTTTACTTAAAATTCTATTATTTATTACCGTAAATATTTCTGTATTTGTAGCCCCATTTATACCTTCTGTACCTAAATCATCCATAATAAGTAAATCACAATTTTTTATTAAATCAAGTGTTTCATAATTTTCACCAGTTGCTCTGCTAAATCTAATCTTAATTAATACATCAGCAATATCGTAAGCTGTTACATAAACAACACTATATCCTAGCTCAATTGCTAATTTAGCTACACAAGAGCAAAGAAACGTTTTTCCCAGACCTGCACCTCCCATAAAGAGAGCATAAAATGGAAATTTTTCCATAGCAACAATACCTTCACGACAAGTATCACTTATTTCCAACATTCTATCGTACTGTGATACCCCTTCTTCATTAGGCTCTCTTGAAAAAATACTGCTGTCAAAACTTTCAAAATTTTGTTCTTCCATGTTTTCGTGTATATTAGAAAGTGTATACATCTTTTCTATACGTCTTTTCTTCATACACTTACATTCTTTATCCTTATAGATGCCTGTATCTTCGCAAAGTTTACAACGGAATTTTGGCTTAAGCATATCAGGAGATATACCTTCACTATTTAGAATATCTTGTTTTTCATTTTCAAGATTAGCATAATACTCTTTAAACTCTTTCACAAGTTTATCTCTGTCTTCCCCTCGTCTTTTAAGAGTTTCCTTAAGCATATGAGAGCCAGCATTTTTCAATTCCTTATCTATTTCTTTAAGTCTAGGATATTTTACATATATAAGCTTTATTTCCTCATTAGCCTTATTTATTGCATAATCTCTATATTTTTCCATTTCACGCTTTATCTGTGCGTAAATTTCACTTCTCTCCAAGTTTATCTCTCCTCTGCTTGTTCTTTTCCTCTGCTCTGGCAAGAAGTTCTTCGTTTGTATAAATCTTTTGTGTAAAATTATTAAATGAATTATTCATAACACCCTTTTTATCATATGGCTTTACTATTTTTACACTCTGATTGCTTTCATCATTCTCAACCTTGCTACTAAACTGTTTATCCATTTGTTCAACAGCTTCTATTGTATTAATACCATTTTCGTGCCAATTTTTTAATATTCCATTGGTATAACCTACAGCTACTCCATTTGTTTTTTCTACAGTTCTTTGGCAAGCCTCTTTTATTAATTCAAAAGGAGTTTTATATTCATCAAGCCATACTCTTATAAGCTTTTCTTCTTTTTCTGTAGGTCTTCTGTCTACACCATAGTAGCCCATAATCTTACTATAGTCCTTATGTCTTGACATATATTTATCGACTTTTTCAATGGTGTCAATTTCCTTTTCTGACCAATCTATTGCCACCTTTTCTATATAGCCCATAGGTTTATCTTTGTAGTAAGAGAGCAACATTGTAATTACGTCAGCCGGTAAGCCCATCCAATCATAAAAGCTAACTATAGCCTGTGTATCATTTTGTGTCAAAATCTTTCCCATTGTAGCTTCTGCCATTTTTACAAGCTGTTCAATTTCTTTGTTATTCGCCATCAAATCTGCTACATCTGTTGGTTTATAAGTTGGCTTAGTTGCTAATTGTTTTATCTTGTTTTGAGGTATAGCTTCTTTCATACTATCACCCAAGGACTTAACCGGAAGAAATTCAACTACAGGTTTTTCCTTATTGCCTAAAAGCAAAACCAAGCCTCTGTCTTTCCAATACACCCAAGCATTAACAACATCACTTTCAATAACACTAAATTTTTCTGCAATTTCTTTGTTATCCACTTGAATACCGGCACAAGCACATCTAAGTCCATAAATATAGACCAATGAATACAAAGGTGCTGGTGCTTTTGGCATATATTCATCAATAAAAATATTTTCTATAGAAGTATAAGTTGTATTAATTCTAAAACTGATTTTGCTCACAGTAAATCCTCCCAACAATTACTTGTATTATACTATATTGGGAGGTAATTCTCAACAGACTTTTACAAAAAAACTAACTTATATTTTCACTTTGTTCCAACATATTCTCAATAAAAATACCGTATCCTCTCTTGCTATCCTTTACAAAAACATGGGTGACAGCCCCTATTATTTTTCCATTTTGTATTATTGGGCAACCACTCATACCCTGTACAATTCCACCTGTCTTATTTAAAAGCTGTGGGTCTGTAACAGATATTACTAAGCCTTTTGAACTACCGGAGGAATATTTATTTATATAGTCTATATTGATTTTATAGGCCTTTGTTTCCTTACCGTCAATATTTGCAAGTATACTAGCTTCGCCTTTTTTCACTTCTCCTCTGTATCCTACTGGCATTGTAATACTTGTAAAATACTTAGAATTATTTATTTTTCCATATATCCCACAATTATTATTTTTTACTATAGTTCCTAAATTGCTACTATAGTCTGTATCTCCAATTATTGCACCAGGGGAGTCTTTTTCTCCTTTATCTATAGCAATTACACTTGTCTTTAGTAATTCTCCAGAGGAAATAGACATCATTTGTCCAGTATCTACATCAACTATTGGATGTCCTAATGCTCCATAGTTTTTGGTATCTTTGTCAAAATACGTCAACGTTCCCACGCCTTGTGTGCTATCTCTCACCCAAACACCTATCTTATTTGCATTATCTTCTTTTGCCTTTATTGGCACAATATTTTCTATAATATGTTTTTCATTTCTCAACACATCAACGGCCAAATTATTTGATGACTTTACTACATTCATTAAATTTTCTTTAGATTTTATTTCTATGCCGTTTGCTGATACAATAACATCTCCAGGGTACAGCTTATTTTTTGACGGTTCTATATTTTCATTATCTTTATTCTTTACAGAGCCTGTTCCCAACACAAGAACGCCCTTTGTATCAATACATATGCCAACAGATTTGCCTACTACACAAAGGCTCTTTTGGGGATGAACCTTTACTTTTACATCTTTTACAGGCAATCCAAACAAATTTAATTTCAAAAGTGTATTACCTGATTTTACCGGCTGTATTTCAACATTACTGGCTGAATTATTAATGCTTACTACCGGCTGTGAAATATTATCTGTTGATATAGAAAACGGGAAAGATATTGACATAGACTGAGAATATCCCTCTGTCATATTAATTTTTGTTGGAACAGAAAATATTTTAAAACCCAATACTATGGCAAAAAAAACACAAAAAAATAGAGCTATACCCCTTAAAAACTTCATTATATCACCTCTTTGTAATATGTTTTCCAAAAAGGCAATTATAAATACATAAAAAGGAGATAGAAATTTGTATCATCTAAGAACAAACCTATCTCCCGAAATAATTATAATTTTTGTAAATATGAAATTTCTTCTTCTGTAAGCAATCTATACTTTCCTTTTTCAAGACTACCTATTTTCAAATCACCTACAGCTATTCTCTTTAAGAATTTAACCGGACAGCCAATGGCATCACACATTTTTCTAACCTGTCTATTGTGACCTTCGTGTATAGAAATTTTTAAGCTTATATATTTACCTGTATTTTTTACAACAGCAATTTTAGCTTTTGCAGTTTTATATCCATCAATTATAAGCCCTGACCTAAATCTGTTTAAATCTACTTCTGTAGGCATATTTTCTACGGTTGCTATGTATGTTTTATCTACATTATGCTTTGGATGAGTAAGTTTATACGTCATATCGCCATCATTTGTCAAAAGCAACAGCCCTGAAGTGTCATAATCCAATCTACCAACAGGATAAACTCTCTCCTCAATATCAATATAGTCCATAACTGTTTTGCGTTCAAACTGGTCCTTGGCTGTTGTTACACAACCCTCCGGTTTATTAAGCATTATATAAATGTACTGTTTATTTTCTGAAACAACTTTTCCGTCAACTTTTACAACATCATTTTCATCATCAACTTTAGTTCCTAAGGTATCTACAACTTCGCCATTTACTTCAACTCTGCCTTGAAGTATAATTTCTTCTGCTTTTCTTCTTGAGGCAACCTGTGCCTGTGCTAAATATTTTTGTAATCTAACTAACATTATTTTTCTCCTAGCCTACAAGTTTTAACCACTGATTTATTAGTTTCTTTATATTGTATTCCACACCTATTTTTTCTATATTTTCTGCTGAAATAATTTTTACTGTTTTAAGCAAAGTATTCCCTGTATAAACTTTACCAATGCCCACACTATCTCCGTAATTTATAGGAGCTGTTATATTTTGGGGCAATTCATTTTCTATTTTTAAATTTGCTTTTTCATTTTCTGAAAGAAGCAAATCTACACTATCCTCATATTTTAATTCTGCAATTTCTTTTTCAGCTTTATCTATGGAAATATTCATTTTTTCACTACCGTTTATTATACTATATTTTTTGTAATTATTAAAGCCATAATTTAACAAAGCCTTTGTATCTATCCATTTTCTGCTTTTTCCTGCTGTTCCCCAACCACTTGCTAAGACAACAGACACTAATGTTATATCTCCTCTATTTGCTGCACCAACAAAACAATGTCCTGCCTTTCCCGTAAAACCTGTTTTCATACCTATAGCACCTTCATATTCACTAAGTAGCCTATCTTTATTTACAAAAGAATATGTAGTTTTACTGCTTTTAAATGTATAGTCTCTGGTATTCATTATTTTCATAAGATTTTGATTTTTTAGAGCATACACACCTATTTTTGACATATCCTCTGCTGTGGAATGATGATTACCCTTATCTAAACCATTTGGCGTTTCAAAAACTGTATCACTACAGCCTATTTCCTTTGCCTTTTCATTCATCATTGTACAAAACTTTTCTACACTACCACCAACAGCCTCAGCAACTGCTACTGCCGAATCATTATAGGACTGTAGCATCATAGCATACAAAAGCTGTTCTATGGTCATTTTTTCTCCAACAGAAAGGTGCATTTTTACTGGAGATGCCAAAGTAGCATTTTTTGAAACGGTAGTTTCCTTTTTTATATCACTATTTTCCAACGCAACTAAAGCTGTCATAATTTTGGTCGTACTTGCCATTGCCATAGGCTTATTTTCATTTTTGCCCCACAGTATTCGTCCTGTATCGCCGTCTACTATAACAGCTGAAATAGCATTTACCTTTGGTTCTTCTGCCAAAACTGCTATATTAAAAAGCAAAATAAAACAAAAAAATAAAGCCGAAAATCGTTTCATAAAACCACTCTCCCGACTTTATTTTATGCAATAAAAAATTATTTAGCATCTGTTATTTTGCTTACTTCTTCCTCGGCCTCAAGTCTTAACTGGTCATCATCAAAGAAAGTAACCGGTAAAGAAT
>UQYD01000019.1 GCA_900545305.1 uncultured Eubacterium sp. | reverse complement strand
GATTATATTTGTATTTGTTATATTATTAGGCCCTGTTATTGAGCTTGATATTGTTTGGAGTCTTTCAGATATTTTCAATGCCCTTATGGCTGTTCCAAATATTATTGCTCTTGTGTTTACTTCAGGTCTTATTGCTAAGGAAACTAAGAAATGGCTTAATAATCTTGAGGGTACAGACGATACAGAAATACCTACATTGGATAAATAAAATATTGATAAACAAAAACTGCTTTACACAGACTTGATGTTTGTATAAAGCAGTTTTTTATTTCTTTAGTCTTTTTATTAATGTAATGAGTATATCTAGGTCCTCACTATTGAGATTTTTTATTAGACCCATAAGCTCCGAATTTTTTGTAGGATTTTTATTTTCGGTGTCAAAAAATTCTACAGGAGTAATATGGAGATATTCACAGATATAAAAGAAAGCAGTCATAGATGGTAAATTTCTACCACTTTCTATACTAGTTATATAATTTGGACTTTGACCTATTGAAAGGCTCATATCACGAGCAGAAATACCTTTTTCTGTGCGTAACTGTGCTAGTCTTTCGGCAAATGTTTTCTTATCCATATTACAACACAACTATAGGATTAGTATATTCTCTGCCTTTTTCTCCATTTGTTATCATATAGTACAAATCTGTTGCCATAATTTCTTTATGGAGATAATCTTCGGCAGTTTTGGCATTAGTTATTACTGGAACAGATGATTTCTGAGAAAGTTCTGTCAACAGATGTTCCTTTTCTTTTCTAAAGCCTAAAACTCGTATATACTGAACGCCGTCATTAATATTTTGGTCAGATTTCTTTATATTTAAAATAATATGGAGAATAGCTCGCTGTAGTTTAGTATAAGTATATCTTTTTGTCTTTATTATATTTATGATTTCACTTATTGGCTTTCGTCCCATATTGTTAATAATTCTGTTTTCCAAGCCTTCTGTAATATCAGCATATTCTGATATTTCTTCGGCTGATTTTGTCCTGAGAATATAGTGAAGGGCAGGGGAATAATCATCAATATCCGGTATAGACTTTAATTCCTTAATAAGTATTTCACCACAGCTTTCAGGTAATGCTGAAAGGGCTTCTTCTATATTTTCATCGGCAAAGGCTTTTCTAATGGCAGATGCAGATGAAATACTGCCTGTCATTTCTTCTGAGTTGTATTCTGAAACAACTCTCTGTATAGTACAAGGCCAAACAGTGCTTTCTGTGCGTTTCAATGCTCTTGTATATTCAAGGGCTAATATGTTGTTAGGGTTGTTTAAAAATGAAATATCTCTGTTTAAGTAGCTACTTAAAGCCAAGGCTCGTGCCACAGGATATGATGCACCTTTTCCAAGTTCCATTTTCAAAAGAGTTTTAAATTCCTCAGGTTCTGTGTTTAAAACGTCTGCAAGGTCTGAAAAAGCAGTAATATCCCCTGATTCAGAACCAAAAGAAAGTGTATCAATAAAGTTACTTTTGTTTATAATATCTATTGCACCAAAGGCAAAAACATCAGCTGAACCGGTGGCATATTCCACAGGAAGCTCAAGAACCATATCTACACCGTTTAAAAGTGCCATTTTAGTTCTCAAGACTTTATCCAAAATAGCCGGTTCGCCTCTTTGAGTAAAATTGCCACTCATTATGGCTATAATACTACTATCACCGGTTTTTTCTTTTGTTTTGTTAATATGGTATAAATGTCCTTTATGGAAAGGATTGTATTCTGCAATTATAGCCGTATTCATAGCCAAACAACTCCTCTTAAAATAACCCCATATGGGAAAAACGCATAACTATTTTTTAAATCCCATTATATTTTCTACAATTATAACAAAACTATAAAAAAATTACAATTTTTTTTGAAAAACATATTGTGAAATTTTGTTAATAGGGGTATAATTAACAATATGTAGGAGTAGGCTACTCCGAGTTTTCAATTCTGAAAGGAGAAAAAATATGAGTATTTTAGATAGCTTAAAGGCTAAGGCAAAGGCTGACAAGAAGACTATTGTTTTACCTGAGTCTATGGATAAGAGAACATTTGAAGCCGCTGAAAAGATTTTAAAGGAAGGTCTTGCAAATCTTATTATCATCGGTACACCTGAAGAAATTGCTGAAAACAGCAAGGGCTTTGACATTTCTGGTGCAACTATTGTTGACCCATTTAATGACCCTAACAAGCAGAAGTATATTGACAAGTTCGTTGAATTAAGAGCTAAGAAGGGCGTAACTGCTGAATCTGCTCAGAAGATGATGGAAGAAGATTATATGTACTATGCTTGCCTTATGTGTAAGTGTGGCGATGCTGATGGTGCTGTTTCTGGTGCTTGCCATTCAACTGGTAACACTATTCGTCCAGCTTTACAGTTATTAAAGACTAAGCCTGGTATCAGCTCTGTTTCTGGTTTCTTCTTAATGGAAGTACCTGATTGTGAATTTGGTGACAACGGCGTATTCGTATTTGCTGATTGTGCTGTAAATCCTACTCTTGATTCTGAAAAGCTTGCTGAAATTGCTGGTCTTTCTGCTGAATCTTTTGAAGCATTTACTGGTGGTACAGCCAAGGTTGCTATGCTTTCATTCTCATCTATGGGTAGTGCAAAGTCTGATGATGTAACTAAGGTTGCTGACGCTGTTAAGATTGCACAGGAAAAGTATCCTGAAGTTGCTATTGACGGTGAATTACAGCTTGATGCTGCTATCGTTCCTAGTGTTGCAGCTGCTAAGGCTCCAAACAGCAAGGTTGCTGGCCATGCTAACACATTAGTATTCCCTAGTCTTGAAGCTGGTAACATTGGTTACAAGTTAGTTCAGAGATTAGCTAAGGCAAATGCTTATGGTCCAGTTTTACAGGGTCTTTCAATGCCTGTTAATGACCTTTCAAGAGGTTGTTTCGCTGACGATATCGTAGGTGTTGTTGTTATGACAGCAGTTCAGGCTCAGTTAGCTTAATTTAGTATTTGTATTAAAAACGGTGATACTTGATTTTGTTTTACATAAACATTTCCACACCGTATAAATATATTTTATAATTTTCTATAAAGGAGAAAAACAATGAAAATTCTTGTTATTAACTGTGGTAGCTCATCTTTAAAGTACCAGTTATACAATATGGATAATAATGAAGTTCTTGCAAAGGGTCTTGTTGAAAGAATTGGTATTGACGGTTCTAATCTTCAGCATAAGCCAGCAGGCAAGGCAAAGGATAAGTATGTTTTCGAACAGCCACTTAAGAACCATAGCGAAGCTATTAAGTTAGTTATGGACAAGCTCGTTGACCCTGAATGTGGTGTAATCGCTGACCTTAGCGAAATCAATGGTGTTGGTCATAGAGTACTTCACGGTAGCAAGTTCTTCACAGAATCTTGTGTTGTTACTGAAGAAGTTAAGAAGGTTGTTACAGAATGTGCTGACCTTGGTCCTCTCCACAACCCAGCTAACCTTATGGGTATCGAAGCTTGTGAAGAATTAATGCCAGGTGTTAAGAACGTAGCTGTTTTTGATACAGCTTTCCACCAGACTATGCCTCCAAAGGCTTATATGTACCCACTTCCATACGAATACTATGAAAAGTATAACGTAAGAAGATATGGTTTCCACGGTACAAGCCACAGATATGTTTCTAAGAGAGCTATCGAAATGTTAGGCAACCCAGAACACAGCAGAGTAATCACTTGCCACTTAGGTAATGGTTCTTCTATCGCTGCTGTTAAGGACGGCAAGTGTATTGACACTTCTATGGGTCTTACTCCACTTGCAGGTTTCGAAATGGGTACTAGATGTGGTGACATCGACCCAGCTATCGTTCCTTACCTTATGAAGAAGGAAAACCTTACTCCAGATGAAATTGATACTATTATGAACAAGAAGTCTGGTCTTTTAGGTGTTACTGGTATTTCAAGCGACTACAGAGATGCTGAAGCTGCTATGAACGAAGGTAACGAAAGAGCTAAGCTTGGTATTGATATGTTCAGATACCAGATTGCTAAGTACATCGGTTCTTATGTTGTAGCTCTTGGTGGTTGTGATGCTATCGTATTTACTGCTGGTATCGGCGAAAACAACGGTGGTCACAGAGCTGCTATTTGTGAATATCTTGAATGCCTTGGTGTTAAGATTGACCCAGAAAAGAACAAGCTTCGTGGCGATGATATTGACTTTACTGGTGAAGGTAGCACAATCAAGACTTTCATCATCCCTACTGATGAAGAATTAATGATTGCTCAGGATACAATGGAATTACTTTCAAAGTAAAAAATTACTTGACAAATTTTATAAAAAGCTGTATAATATCGTTTGATGTGTGTTAAGGAGTTTTCCTTGACATATCGGATAGACACACTATTCTGACGGAACAGAGGTGTTTGTTATGCTTATTAATGTTAAAAATCTTGCACTAGAGCCTATTGACTTTGATTTTCAGGAAGAAATCGCCATTCCTAGAAGTGGTGGAGATGTTCCTTGTAAGGTGAAAGTTACTGGTACTGTGCAGCGTGTTGACAGAAACTACGTTGTGGAAGGCGAGATTGCTGCCGTTTTAAGCTTGAATTGTGACAAATGTCTTAGTGCTTTTGAAGCCCAGCTTGATTTGAATATGAACGAGGTCTTCTCCGAGGATGTCGATTCTGAGAAAGAGTTTTGGGAACTTTCAGATAAGACTGTCGATTTAAAGCCGGCTGTTATTGCTGACATTATGCTTAATATGCCAATGAAAGCAGAGTGTTCCGACCATTGCGAGGGCTTGTGTCCTAAGTGTGGGCATAATCTCAACGAAGGCGATTGTGGCTGTGACAGAGGTTATATAAATCCACAATTTGAAAAGTTGTTAACTCTTTTTAAAGATGATGATGAGGAGGTGTAAAAGATGTCAATTTGTCCTAAGGGAAAAATGTCTAAGTCTAAGAGAGACAAGAGAAAGGCTCAGAGTTGGAAGATTTCTACTCCAACATTAGTTGCTTGCAGCAAGTGCGGTGAGTTGATGATGCCTCATAGAGTTTGTAAGTCTTGTGGTTCTTACGACAAGAAAACTGTTGTTACAGTTGACTAATTATGACTATATGAATATAGAAAAGGTGCATTTCTTTGAGATGCATCTTTTTTTGTGTATGAATATAATATAATTGGTAAAATATGGAACATATAAGTGACCTGTTATATATCTGAAAAAATGTATACTGTTGTCGAAAAAAGTATTAATATTTTGATTGACCTACAGCTATAGTATGGTATAAACTAGTGTTGATAGATGGTTATGTTATTGATTTTGTATAATTTTTGTAAATTTTTTTAAAAAGACAGAAATTATATTGACTGACAAAAAATGGTATGATATAATATCTATCAGTTAAGGGCTTTGGGTTTATAAACTACCTGTAATCTATGTATACTGCGTTCTGTATTTTTTTAGCAGATGTGGAGTCATTTGCTTCTATATTATTTACGAATACGAAAAAATAGCTTTGGTTGTATAAAGACCAAAGCTATTTTTTTATAATAAATTAGTATAATGAATCGTAAAGATAAATCCGATGGCTTGCTTGCAAGCCACATTTTGTGAAACAAAATGTTCTGATAATGAACTGAAAGATAAAAACTATGCCTTGACTAGGTCAAGGCACTGAATTACAATTTTTTAGCTATAACACAACTACTGAAAGGTGGAAGTGAAACTTTTATGCATCCGTTTTTAACAATGTATACGGTGTTATTTTGAACAAAACTTGTCATATTACTTATTACAAGACTAATCATAGTATCGCCGTTTTTTGCCCCTAAACGCCATACAGGAACAGACAATTCTGTTGACTTATATTGATTATTTAATATTACTGTTCCGTAGTCATTTTTGTTCCATCTTCCGTAGCATATAAGACCATATCCCATATAAAGATAATCCAAAGAACCATTTCTGAAAATTTCTCTGTTATGTCTTATTTTAATAAGGCATTTGTGGTAAGAGAGAATATCGTCATTCATATCGTCCCAACGAAATGGACGTCTGTTGTCTGGGTCTGTCCAACCGGTCATACCAATTTCATCACCATAGTATATTGTCGGAGCACCAGGCCAAGTCATCTGGAATGTAATAGCTTCTTTCATTATTCCTATATTTACACCGGTATCTGCTTCAAATGTGCCGGAAGTATGAAGTCTACCAGTTTTTCTGTTTGTTCTTGTTAAAAATCTGGAATGGTCGTGGTTTGAAAGCTGATTCATAGCTACATTAAGACTTTCGTTGCTGAAACGAGATGTATAATATCGCATAGATGCCTCAAAATCCCCAGCATTATTGTACTTGTGAATATCTGCCTTTTCACTGTGCTTTTCCATACCTGTCAAGAACCAAGTAATAGGCTCCATAAAAGCATCATAGTTCATTACAGTATCCCATTGGTCGCCCATAAGCCAGTCCTTAGGGTCGCCGTAATGTTCAGCAATAATAACAGCATTAGGATTAGCATTTTTAACTACTTTTCTAAAATCTCTCCAGAATTTCATATTAAATTCTTTACTAAGACCTAAATCAGCAGCAACATCAAGTCGCCAACCATCAGCATTATAAGGTGGAAATACCCATTTACGGGCAATATTCATTATATATGTGTATAACTCGTCAGAATGTTCATAATTGAGTTTTGGGTGATTTGGGTGGTCCCACCAGCTGGAATAATGTTCATTGTTAGGCCATTCTCCACCAGTCCAGTTAAAAAAATTGTGGTAAGGACTATTTTCAGAAGCATAAGCTCCTACGGGATAGCCATTTTTTTCATAAAAACCCTCTCTGTCAAGCCATTTATTAAAAGCTCCACAGTGGTTGAATACGCCATCAAGTATAACTTTTATACCTTTACTATGAGCAATACCAATAAGTTTTGCTAAAAGCTGGTCGCTTGCTTCCAAATTCTTTGGATCAGTGGTTCTTGTCATATACAAAGTGGCATTTTTATTGTCTTTATCTTCATTAGAAAGGGGATTGCCGGTTTTTGTAACTATAACACCATAGTGTGGGTCAACGTGTTCATAATCCTGTATGTCATATTTGTGGTTACTAGGAGAAACAAATATAGGATTAAAATATATTGCATCAATACCTAAATCTGAGAGATAGTCTATTTTGTCAATAACACCCTGTAAATCTCCACCATAGAAGTTACAGACGTCCATATTTTCCAATGGAGTATCCCAATCTTCAATGCGTTTGGATTTTAAACCTAAATATTCATATTCATTAGTAACTACGTCATTCGACTTATCTCCGTTGTAAAATCGGTCAACATATATTTGATACATTACAGCACCTTTTGCCCAGCTAGGGGTACTAAAATCAGGTAAAATAGTGAAATTGTATTCGCTGTTTATGTCCTTTACAACGCCGGCTTTGTTATAGAAATAGGTGCGACCGTCACATATTATCTGAAAATAGTAGTTCATAGGTTCACTATCACATATGAAAGTACCTTCGTAATAATCAAAAAAATCTGTTGAATGACTTTTTTGCATTTTTACGTAACAACAACCATAGCATATATATGCACTATCAATATTATCCTTGCCAACTCGTAGAGTTATTGTAAAATTTTCTCCTGACACAGGAACAGAAGGATAACGATAATTTTCTGTTTCATCAGAGAATATGGCATCATAATTAAGATATTTAAAGTCAACTTGAGAAAGTCGTAATATATTTTCGATATAATTTGTTCTATCAGCCATAACTTCCTCCTTAAAAATTCCATTTACATACTACAAAATAAGGGTATAAATGGAAAAATAATACTTCTAACTCTATATTAAAGTATATTTACCAAAAAAGCAAGTAATACACAGAAAATAAATTATAGGCTTAATAAAATTAATATTTTTAAAAAATCCAAACTATATCTTGTGGTTTAATAATGTTTGTGATACAATATCTAGTGCTGACTAAAAAGAAATTAAAAAGTAAAGAGGGAAGTTAGATATGAACATAATAAAAAGGAATGGTACAGAAGTTGTTTTTGACAATAGCAAGATTGTTGCTGCTGTTGAAAAGGCAAATACTGAAGTGCCTGAAATAGAAAGACTTACCAAAGAAGAAATAGAGGACATTACTAACAGTGTAGAAGAAGAATGTTCCTCAATGTCAAGAACTTTAAATGTTGAAGAAATACAAAATCTCGTAGAAGATGAGATTATGAAAAGAGAGCATTTTTCTGTTGCTAGAAAGTACATTACATACAGATATAAGA
The DNA here is from genome assembly GCA_900545305.1 of uncultured Eubacterium sp. Lineage (GTDB taxonomy): Bacteria > Bacillota > Clostridia > Lachnospirales > CAG-274 > CAG-274. Next base: position 23,599 of record UQYD01000019.1, on the reverse strand, counting down.
GAGCTTTAGTTAGAAAAGCAAATACTACAGATGACCAGATTTTGAGCCTTATTGAGTGTGCTAATGAAGAAGTAAAGCAGGAAAACTCTAATAAAAATCCTACTATAAATAGTGTACAGCGTGACTATATGGCCGGTGAAGTATCAAAGGATATTACAAAAAGACTATTACTTCCGGAAGATGTTGTAAAGGCTCACGAAGACGGTATAATTCATTTTCACGATTCAGACTATTTTGCACAGCATATGCACAACTGCTGTCTTGTAAATTTAGAGGATATGCTCCAGAATGGCACAGTTATAAGCGAAACTATGATTGAAAAGCCAAAGAGTTTTTCTACAGCCTGTAATGTAGCGACACAGATTATTGCACAGGTAGCTAGTTCACAGTACGGTGGACAGAGTATTACACTTTCTCATCTTGCTCCTTTTGTTGATATTAGCCGTAAGAAGTACAGAAGAATTGTTGCTGAAAATATGAAAAATGAGGGTATTGAAGTAACAGAAGAACAGATTAATGCCCTTGCAGAAAAGAATGTAAAGGAAGAAATCAAGCGTGGTGTACAGATTTTACAGTATCAGGTTATTACACTTATGACAACTAACGGACAGGCACCTTTTGTTACTGTATTTATGTACTTAAACGAAGTAGAAGAAAATCTCAGAAATGACCTTGCTATGATTATAGAGGAAGTTCTCAAGCAAAGACTTCTTGGTATTAAGAATGAAAAGGGTGTATTTGTAACACCTGCTTTCCCTAAACTTATTTATGTACTTGAAGAAGATAATATAAGTGAAGATAGTCCATATTGGTATCTTACAGAACTTGCTGCTCGTTGCACAGCTAAGAGAATGGTTCCTGACTATATTTCTGAAAAGGTAATGAAAGAATTAAAAGAGGGTAACTGCTATCCTTGTATGGGTTGCCGTTCTTTCCTTACTGTTTATAAAGATGAAAATAATAAGCCAAAATTCTATGGTAGATTTAATCAGGGTGTAGTAACCCTTAACCTTGTAGATATAGCTTGTTCATCAGGAAAAGATATGGATAAATTCTGGGATATTTTTGATGAAAGACTTGACCTTTGCTACAAGGCTCTTATGTGCAGACACGAAAGATTGAAGAATACACCTTCAGATGTAGCTCCTATTTTATGGCAGTATGGTGCTTTAGCACGTCTTAAAAAGGGAGAAACATTAGATAAGTTATTGTACAATGGCTATTCTACTATTTCTCTTGGCTATGCCGGACTTTATGAATGTGTTAAGTATATGACAGGTAAGTCACACACAGACCCTTCTGCTACAGGCTTTGCTTTAAGTGTAATGCAACACTTAAATGATGCTTGTGAAAAGTGGAGAAAGGAAACAAATATTGACTTTAGTTTATATGGGTCACCAATAGAGTCTACAACATATAAGTTTGCAAAATGCTTACAAAAGAGATTTGGTGTTATTGAAGGCATTACAGACAAGAGTTATATAACAAATAGTTATCACGTTAATGTAAGAGAAAAAATTGATGCCTTTGACAAGCTTTCATTTGAATCACAGTTCCAGAAATTATCTCCGGGTGGTGCTGTAAGCTATGTTGAAGTACCTAATATGAATAACAATATTCCAGCTGTACTTGCTGTAATGAAGCATATTTACAACAACATTATGTATGCTGAACTTAATACAAAGTCTGACTACTGTATGGAATGTGGATATGACGGAGAAATTGAAATAGTACAAGACGAAAATGACAAACTTTTGTGGAAATGTCCTAACTGTGGAAATACAAATCAGAATAGAATGAGTGTTGCCAGAAGAACTTGTGGATATATTGGTACTCAGTTCTGGAATCAGGGTAGAACACAGGAAATAAAGGAAAGAGAATTACATTTATAATATGAACTACGGTGAAATAAAAAAAGTGGATATAGCAAACGGAGAGGGAGTAAGAGTATCCCTCTTTGTTTCCGGCTGTACTCATCATTGTAAAAATTGTTTTAATGAGGCTACTTGGGATTTTAATTTTGGAAAGGCTTATACACAGGAAACAGAAGAATATATATTGGATTTATTAAATCACGATTATATAGCAGGGCTTTCGATATTAGGTGGAGAACCTTTCGAATTTAAAAATCAAGAATCAGTAGCACAGCTTGTAGAAAAAGCGAAGAATTTGTACCCACAGAAAAACATATGGGTATACAGTGGTTACGTTTTTGAAGAATTGCACACAGGTGGAAAAATGAATACACCTTTTGTGGATAAAATACTTAAAAATATTGATATTCTTGTAGACGGAGAATTTGTAGAGGAAAAGAAAAATATAACTCTCAAGTTCAGAGGCTCTGAAAATCAAAGATTAATTAACATTCCGAAAACATTAAAAAGTGGAAAAGTAATACTTTGGGATAAATAAAAAATATATTTGAAGTAATATGAAATTTCAGGAGGACAATAATGGAATTTGATAAATTGCTTGAAACAAGAAGAAGTGTGCGTGCTTTTGATGATACAAAAAAGGTATCTGAAAGCCAAATAAGACAGTTAGTAGAGGCTGGTATACAAGCTCCATCGTGGAAAAATTCACAAACAGCCAGATACTATTGTGTATTAAGTGATGAAGTGAAGAAAAAGTTATCTACAGACTGTCTTCCAGAGTTTAATGCAAAAAATTCTTATGGGGCAACCCTTGTAGTTACAACTTTTGTATCTAATCGCTCAGGCTTTGACCGAAATGGTAATCCGGATAATGAATGTGGTAATGGCTGGGGATACTATGATTTAGGTTTACATAATGAAAATTTTGTTCTTAAAGCTAAGGAATTAGGTCTTGATACACTTATTATGGGAATACGTGACAGTGAAAAGATACGTAAGGCATTAAATATCCCTGAAACAGAAACAGTTGTGTCAGTTATTGCTGTGGGATACGGTACAGTTACACCGGATAAGCCAAAACGTAAAACTGTAGATGATATATTGAAATTTTTCTAAAAAAATGATTGAAGTAAACTTTAGTTGTAAAAAGCTAAAGTTTATTTTTTTGTACAAAATCTATTGACTTATACCTAACTCTAAGTGATATTATAAAATTAGAAACTAAGGAAAAGAGAAATTCTGGGAGGTGATAAGGGCTAAAATATTTTGTTTTATTGCCTTAAAGGACAAAAGACAATTACAAAATAATACAGTAGAATTGCACCTTTTGCTGTAAAGCCACAAAAATAAAAGGCTGTCGATTTAATCGACAGCCTTTTCTGATAGTGAATCGGAAAGATAAATCCGATGGCTTGCTTGCAAGCCACATTTTGCAAGGCAAAATGTTCTGATATTATTTCTGGAATAATTTCTTAAATCTTCTCATAGCTTCTTCTGTATTAGCCTTGTTGTTAAATGAAGTAAGACGGAAGTAGTTGTCGCCGTTTGTACCGAAACCAGCACCTGGAGTACCTACAACCTGAATTTCATTTAAGAGCTTATCGAAGAAGTCCCAGCTGTACATACCGTCTGGGCACTGTAACCAAATGTAAGGAGAGTTTACACCACCAAAGTACTTGATGCCAAGTTCGTCCATAGTGTCAGCAATAATCTTTGCGTTTACTCTATATACATCAATCATAGCCTTAGCTTCTTCCATACCCTTTACAGAGAATACAGTAGCAGCAGCCTTCTGAACAATGTAAGGAACACCGTTAAACTTAGTAGTCTGACGTCTGTTCCACATCTTATTAAGGTTCATTTCTGTACCGTTAGATGCCTTTGTAGTAATTTCCTTAGGAACTACTGTGTAACCACATCTTGTACCTGTGAAACCTGCTGTCTTAGAAAGAGAACAGAATTCAACAGCACACTTCTTAGCACCTTCAATAGCAAAGATACTACGTGGAAGGTCTGGTTCAGTAATGAAACATTCGTAAGCAGAGTCAAAGAGGATGATAGCATCATTTGCAAGAGCATAATCTACCCAAGCCTTTAACTGTTCCTTGTTGTATACTGCACCTGTTGGGTTGTTAGGTGAGCAAAGGTAAATAATATCTGCGTGAACATCTGGATTTGGCATAGCAAGGAAGCCGTTTTCTTCGTTAGCATCCATGTAAATTATTTTTCTGCCGTTCATAGTGTTAGTATCAACGTAAACAGGATAAACTGGGTCAGGAATGAGAACTGTGTTATCTACAGAGAAAAGGTCAGTAATGTTACCAGTGTCACTCTTAGCACCGTCAGAAACGAAAATTTCATCAGCGTCAATTTCAACACCGTTTCTCTTGTAGTAATCCTGAATAGCATTTCTTAAGAAGTCATAACCCTGTTCTGGACCGTAACCCTTGAAAGTTTCAGCATTGCCCATTTCATCAACAGCAGAATGTAAGCTTTCAATAACACTCTTGCTAAGTGGTAAAGTTACATCGCCGATACCAAGACGGATAACAGGCTTGTCTGGGTTAGCCTGTTCAAAAGCACTTACTCTCTTAGCAATTTCGCTGAAAAGGTAGCTCTGCTTAACATTAAGATAATTTTCATTAAATTTTGCCATTTTTATATCTCCTTAGTTATTTTTTAATTTATTATTTACTGCTGCAAGTTTTACACATACACAGAAAATATCCATAGCCTGAATTAAATCTTCGCAAGTTGGATAAGATGGAGCAACTCTGATGTTGCTGTCATTAGGGTCCATTCCGTGAGGATAAGTAGCACCTGCATTTGTTAAAATAAGTCCACATTCTTTTGCAAGACGTACAGTTTCTTTAGCACAACCATTCTGAGTGAAAACACTAATAAAGTAACCACCCATAGGCTTATGCCACTTTAAGTAATCTGTGCCTTCAAATTCTGCATCAAGTTTATTGAGAACAATATCAAATTTTTCTCTTAATAATGCACCAAGACGCTTCATATGAAGTTTAACTCCATCAGCAGTTTTGAAGAAGTTGTATGTTCTAAGCATATTGATTTTGTTGTGACCAATAGTCTGAACACCGAAATGCTTTTTAATTTCTTCTATATAGTTGTCGCCTGCTGCAAGAAGGGCAACACCTGAACCAGGGAATGTGATTTTAGATGTAGAGAAGAAGAAAAGAATTCTATCAAGAGTATTGTACTTTCTACATACATCAAAAATGTTTAATAATTTAACTTCCTTATATACGTGGTGGATAGCATAAGCATTATCCCAGAAAATCTTAAAGTCTTCTGCTGCTGTTTCCATCTTTGCAAGTCTTTCCACAGTTTCATCACTGTAGCAAATACCGTCAGGATTTGAATAAAGAGGAACACAAATGATACCCTTTACAGTAGGGTCATTTTTAACAAGGTCTTCTACCACATCCATATCAACACCTGTTTCAGTCATAGGAACAGGAACCATTTCGAAACCAAATTCATCACAGATAGAAAAATGTCTGTCATAACCTGGTACAGGACAAAGTATTTTAACCTTATCTAATTTGCCCCAAGGTGTAGAACCAAGAGCACCAAATATATAAAGTCTAGCAAAAGAATCATATATAAGATTAAGAGAGGAATTTCCACCTACAATAATATTTTTTGTTGGAATATCAAGTAAGTCTGAAAAAAGACCCTTAAGTTCGGCAATACCATCAAGTATACCGTAGTTTCTTACATCAACGCCTTCAGAAGTGATGTAGTTATTAAGGGGCATAGTTAAAATATCGTTAGATAAATTAAGCTGTGCTCCAGCAGGCTTACCTCTGGACATATCCAAGTTAAGGTTTAAGCCTTTTAATTTATCATATTCAGCCTGCAAATCTTTCTGTAACTGTAGAAGCTCGACTTGAGACATTTCGTCTAAAGTAGCCATACTTATCTCCTCCTAGTAATACAAGTTAAAAAAATAAAACTTCATATTAAAATTCTTGCTTATTCCAGTTCATTATACAAGTTTTTGCACCTTGCTGTCAAGTATTATGAATAATATAGTCATTAAAATCTTCAAAAATTTATTTCACACTATTATATAGTAGAAAAATATGAAATAAAATGCAGGATAAGATGGTCATAAATTTAAAAACCAGAGAATATCTATTGTATGTAGTCAAAAAAAATAAAAATTTAAATGGATTTAGGGGGTATAAAAAGTGAGAAATTTTTTTATTAAAAAGTTATAAAAAAATGAAAAAATGCAAGTTAAAAAACTAAAAATTGCATAAATCTTAAGAAATTGTAAAAAAGGTCTTGCATTTTTTTTAACTTTGGAATATAATCCAACTATCAAGCGAAGGAGCTGGATATGACAAAGTTCATTATCCGGCTCCTTTTTTTATACAATAAGGAGGGGTCGTAATGGACGCTAGTACATTTAATGCTTTTGACACAATATGGCTTATCTTAGGTGCTATATTGGTATTCTGGATGCAGGCAGGATTTGCAATGGTTGAAACAGGCTTCACCAGAGCAAAGAACGCAGGTAATATCATTATGAAGAATTTAATGGATTATGCCTTCGGTTCTATTGTATTCTGGATTATTGGTTACAGCCTTATGTTTGGCGGCGATGGTCCAATCGTAGGTTCTTTTGATTTATTTGCAACAGGAAACTACGACACAGGTTCAGTACCTATGTGGGTACACTTTATGTTTAACACTGTTTTCTGTGCTACAGCAGCTACAATCGTTTCAGGTGCTATGGCAGAAAGAACTAAGTTTAAGTCTTACTTAGTATATTCAGTTGTTATTTCAGCTGTTATTTATCCTATTGAAGCTCATTGGACTTGGGGTGGTGGCTGGTTATCACAGTTCAGCTTCGGCTCTTGGACAGGTGGTTTCACAGACTATGCAGGTTCTACTATTGTACATATGGTAGGTGGTATTTCAGCTCTTATCGGTGCTACAATTCTTGGACCTCGTATTGGTAAGTATGACAAGAATGGTAAGTCTAAGGCTATTCCAGGTCACAGTTTAACACTTGGTGCTTTAGGTGTATTCATTCTTTGGATGGGTTGGTTCGGTTTCAACCCAGCATCTAGCTACGGTCTTTCTTCTTTTGAACAGGGAATGGACGTTGGTAACGTATTTATGACAACTAATATTGCAGCAGCTGTTTCAACAGTAGCTACAATGGTATTTACTTGGGTTAAGTATGGTAAGCCTGATGTTTCAATGACATTAAACGGTTCTCTTGCCGGTCTTGTTGCTATTACAGCAGGTTGTTCAGCAGTTGACCCTTGGGCAGCAGCTATTATCGGTCTTGTTGCCGGTATTCTTGTAGTAGTAGTTATCGAATTTATTGACCAGAAGTTAAAGATTGATGACCCAGTTGGTGCTGTTGGTGTTCACGGTGCTTGTGGTTTATTTGGTACAATTTGCGTAGGTCTTTTCGGTAGAGATGGTGGTTTATTCACTACAGGTTCTATTGACAGAACAGTAGTACAGCTCGTTGGTGTATTCTCAGTAGCTCTTTTCGTTGTTGTTACAATGACTATTGTATTCTTACTTATTAAGGCTACAATCGGCTTAAGAGTAACAACAGAAGAAGAAGTTATTGGTCTTGATGCTCTTGAACATGGTCTTGTAGCTGGTTCTTATGCAGACTTTATGCCATCTTTAGGTTCTGTTCCTAATCCTACAATGCCATCTGCTGTTGCAGCCGGTACAGTATCTTCTGATGAAGCAGTTCCTGTTCAGGTTGTTACTGATAAGAGTGGTGTTCCTGCCAGTGACGTAGCAATGTCTAAGGTAGAAATCATCTGTAAGATGGATAAGTTTGAAGACTTAAAGGCAGCTCTTGAAGCTGTAGGCATTACAGGTATGACAGTTGTTAATGTAATGGGCTGTGGTGTTCAGAAGGGTAATACTAAGTATTATCGTGGTGCTGAAGTTGAAGTTAATCTTCTTCCTAAGATTAAGGTTGAAGTTGTTGTTTGTGCAGTTCCTGTTTCAGCAGTAATTGATGCTGCTAAGAAGGCTCTTTACACTGGTAATATCGGCGATGGTAAGATTTTCGTTTACGGTATTGACGAAGTAGTAAAGGTTAGAACAGGCGAAACAAATGCAGCAGCACTTCAGGGTGTTGACCAGTTCTAAAATAAGAATATTATCCAAATTCCGGAGAGGGTCAAACCTCTCTTGGAGTTTCCTCTTTCCTGATAAACATTTTTCATATTAAATTATAAAACCGTTGTCTTACTATTGACAGCGGTTTTTTGTAGGTTTACAATAATAGCTGATTTTTATATTTTTATATATAAATTAGGAGGAATTGTTTTATGAAAGAAACTAATGAAAAAAGTGACTTGCCTATTTTTAGTGGTGAGATAGCTCTTATTATTGCAGTTATAATAAATAGCTGTGGTGTTGCATTGATGCTTCATTCAGGAGCAGGTATATCAGCTATTTCCAGTGTTCCCTTTGCCTTTTCTGAGCTTTTTCCACAGCTTACTTTAGGTACTTGGACTTATATTTTTCAAGGTGTTTTAGTATTCAGCCTTATGGTTTTGCGTAAAAAATTTATACCATCTTATTTATTCAGCTTTGTTGTAGGCTTTGCTTTTGGCGAAATGCTTGACGTACATCAGCTTTGGATAACTACATTACCACAGACCATACCTCTCAGAATATTGTACTTTATAATAAGTTATTTGATTATTTGCATTGGTATAGCTATTTCAAACAGATGTGGTTTGCCAATTATACCAACAGATTTATTCCCACGAGAATTAGAGGATATTACAAAAGTAAAGTATTCTAAAATAAAAATAGCCTATGACGTAATTTGTCTTACAATTACAGCAATACTTACAGGATTTGGCTTAGGTCATATTGAAGGACTTGGTATAGGTACTGTACTTGCAGCTTTTACTATGGGTAAGGTTGTAGGGCTTATAGGTGAATCAATGGACAAACATATTAATATTGAGCCTTTGTTAGTAAAGAAAGTAATGAAGAAGAAAACAGCATAAAAAACAGAAAAGCTATTCCAAAGTGATTTTGGAATAGCTTTTTGTATAGTGAATCGGAAAGATAAATCCGATGGCTTGTTTATCAAGCCACAAATTAACAAAGTTAATTTGTTCTGAATAATAATTAGAATATAGTTTCGATTTTAAATCTATCTTCTTCCTTAGGTCCGTTTTCTTCTATAATCTTGAAACCGGCAAGTTTAGCAAGCTCTCTGATACTATCAATAGAAACCTTCTTATCCTTATAATCAATAAGATTTTCTGATTGACCTGTAAAAATATCTCTTGCTTCGTATTTTTTAAGAACAATCATATCCCCGCTTGTGAAAATTTCTAAAGCATCGTTTTCAACAATGTGAAACTTTTCTCTTAACTCACTAGGAAGAACAAAGCGACCGAGCTTATCCACCTTTCTTATTATACCTGTAGAAATCACAACAAAAACCTCCTTAAATAAAAAATATTCGTAACTTTCAAGGTAATATTAACAAGGTTGGTAAAAAATGTCAATAGTTTTTAAGAATAATAATAATTTTGTAATAATTTGTCTTTTTAATTGTTATGGTTTTTATTTAAAAATGTGGGGAATATTGAAAATATAAGTGCCTTATGTTATAATTTAGCCTTGTGAGGTGATAGAAATGATAGCAATAATCGGATTGGGAAATCCAGGCAGAGAATATAATTGGACAAGACATAATATTGGCTTTGAAGTTGTAGGAAAGCTTGCCTATGACAATGATATAAATATGAACAAAGAAAAGTATAAGGCTATTGTAGGTGAGGGAAGAATAGGTAATGAAAAGGTTCTTCTTATACAGCCTTTAACATATATGAATTTAAGTGGAGATAGTGTAAGAGAGTTTGTTAATTTTTATAAGCTTTCACCGGAAGAAATTATTGTAGTATGTGATGACATTAATCTTCCTGTAGGTGGTATCAGAATACGCAAAAAGGGAAGTGACGGTGGTCAAAAGGGACTTAGAAGTATTATAGGTCAGCTTGGCTATGATAATTTTACAAGAGTCAGAGTAGGTGTAGGCGAAAAGCCTGCCGGTTGGGATTTAGCAAAGCATGTTCTCAGCAAATTTACTGATGATGAAAAAGATGATATAATTTCCGGTATTACTGATGCTGCTGAGGCTGTTTCTATTATTGTTAAAACTGGCGATGTTGATAAGGCTATGAATAAGTTTAACAAAAAAGGTCAAGGAAAGCAGTAAAAACAAGAAAATAGTTGTTTTATACACCCCCAAATAAAAAATTTGGGGGTAAAAGTGTTTTGCAGGAGGTGGAGATGTGAATATATTCTACGATTTTTTGGACAGCAATAAAAATTATGACAGATTAAGAGATAGTATAAAAGAAAATAAAACTCCTGTTCTTGCCACAGGTGTTGTAGACGGTCAGAAAACTCATTTGATTGCAGGAATAACAAATGATGTTCATAAGTCAAATTTGGTTATTACTCATTCAGAATTAAAAGCTAAGGAAATATACAACGATTTAAAATTCTTTTTAAAGGATAAGGTTGTTATTTATCCGGCTAAGGATATAATTTTCTACTGGGCTGATGTAAAGTCTATGGATATTATAAAAGAGAGATTTAACATAATTTCAAGGCTTATAAATAATGAAGAAATAACAGTAGTTGTTACTGTTGAGGCTCTTTTTGACAGACTTGTGCCTAAAAATATTTTTGAAGACTTTGTTTTTAATATAAAGGTTGGAGATACCTACGATATTGATGAGCTGTGTAAAAAACTGGTGTTTATGGGTTATGAACATAGTGACGTTGTAGAAGGTCAGGGTCAGTTTGCCAGACGTGGTGGCATAGTTGATATATATTCAGCCGTAAATGAAAACCCTATTAGATTGGACTTTTTCGATGAAGATGTAGATGCAATTAAAACCCTTGATGCTAAAACTCAAAGGTCTTTAGGCAATATTAGTGAGGCTAAAATATATCCAATGAGAGAATTGGTATATAACGAGGAACAAATAGATACTGCCATAAAAAATATTGAAAAAGACTTAAATTCCTTTAAAAATAAAACAGATAAAATAAAAATGCTTACTGATGAAGTAATAGAAAAATTAAGGGAGCAAAAAAGTTTTTCAGGAGTGGATAGATATATACAGTATTTCTATGATAAAACAGCAAGCCTTATAGACTATTTTCCAAAGGACAGTTGTTTCTATATTGATGAACCAAACAGAGTTAGAGAGCATGGAGATTTTATAATAAGAGAGTTTACAAATTCCATTGAAAATAGAATAGATAAAGGCTATATGTTGCCTAAACAGATAGAATTGGTGTTTTCTTATGATGATTTGTTAAAACAGCTTAATAAGAAGAATACTGTACTTTTAAGCAATATTACCTATACATTAAAGGACTATAAGCCAAAGGAACTTGTGGAATTTGCTGTCCGTTCAACTTCAATAGCCAAAAATGACCCTGATATGATGGCTGAGGATTTAATTTATATGTGCCAAAGACAGTACAAAATTATATTCCTTGCCGGTGGTCATACCAGAAGTGAAAGAATATTAAAAGAGCTTTTAGATAGAAATGTAAATGCTGTCTATGTTGAAAATATAGACGGTGTAGAGCTTTCAGCCGGTATTGTTTATATTACAAGAGGTAGTTTAACTCACGGATTTGAATATCCCGAAGATAAATTGGCTATTGTAAGTGACAATGAGCTTTTCACACAGGAAAAGAAAAAGAAGAAAAAGAAAAAATCTAAAAACGGCAAGCCTATTGAGAGTTTTACAGACTTAAAAGTGGGAGATTATGTAGTTCACGAAAACCACGGTATTGGTGTATACAGAGGTATTGAACAGATTATAGCTGACGGCGTAAGTAAGGACTATATGAAAGTTGGTTATGCCAATGACGGTGTTATATATGTATCAATAGACCAGATGAGCCTTGTGCAAAAATATATTGGTGGCGATGCTGCAAAGCCTAAATTAAATAAATTGGGTACAGTATCTTGGGAAAAGGCTAAAACTAAGGCTAGAAATGCTGTTAAAATTCTTGCACAGGACTTAGTGGACTTGTATGCTCAAAGACAGTCAGCAAGAGGGTACCAGTATTCAGCAGATACTGTATGGCAAAATGAATTTGAAGAAGCATTTCCTTACGAGGAAACAGATGACCAGTTAAATGCTATTGCCGATTGTAAGAGAGATATGGAAAGTGGAAAGGTAATGGATAGACTTGTCTGTGGTGATGTTGGCTTTGGTAAGACAGAAGTAGCCATAAGAGCTGCCTTTAAGACAGTTCAGGACGGAAAACAGGTTGCATTTTTAGTTCCAACTACAATATTGGCAAAACAGCACTACAGTACATTTGCATCAAGAATGGCTGATTTTCCTATTAATGTGGATATGCTAAGTAGATTTAGAACACCTAAACAGCAGAGAGAAACTATTGCCGGCATTGAAAACGGTAGTGTAGATATAGTTGTTGGTACTCATAGACTTTTAAGTAAGGATATTAAGTTTAAGGATTTGGGTATGGTTATTGTTGATGAGGAACAGCGATTTGGTGTTGCCCATAAAGAAAAGTTAAAAGCACTTAGAAAAAATGTAAATGTGCTTACACTTTCAGCCACTCCAATACCTAGAACACTTCATATGTCTATGACAGGCATAAGAGATATGAGCCTTTTGGAAGAAGCTCCTAATGACAGACTTCCTATACAGACCTATGTTATGGAATACAATCCAGAGTTTGTAAAAGATGCCATATTAAGAGAGCTTGCAAGAAATGGACAGGTTTATTATCTCTACAATAGAGTAAGCAATATTGACGAAGTTGCAGCTCAAATACAGGCTCTTGTACCAGAGGCAAACGTAGGTTTTGCCCATGGTCAAATGAGTGAACGAGAGCTTGAAAACATTATGATGGAATTTTTGGATAATGAAATAAATGTTTTGGTATGTACTACAATTATTGAAACTGGTCTTGATATTTCAAATGCAAATACTATTATAATACAAGATGCCGACTGTATGGGACTTAGCCAGCTCTATCAGTTAAGAGGTAGAGTAGGGCGTTCTACAAGAACAAGTTATGCCTATTTAATGTATAGACAGGATAAGGTGTTGCACGAAGTTTCAGAAAAAAGACTTCAGACAATAAAGGAATTTACTGAATTTGGTTCCGGTTTTAAAATTGCTATGAGGGATTTGGAAATCAGAGGTGCCGGTAATCTTTTAGGTGCTGAACAGCATGGTCATATGGATACAGTAGGTTATGAAATGTACTGTAAACTTTTGGACGAGGCTGTTAGAGAATTAAAGGGTGAAAAGATTGAAGAAGATTTTGAAACCCTTATTGAAATTAAGATTAATGCCTATATTCCTAATTCATATATTTCAAGCGAGTTCCAAAAACTTGAAATGTACAAGAAAATTTCACTTATAAATAACGAAAATGATTACTATGATGTTCAAGATGAGCTTTTGGATAGATATGGGGATTTACCTAGAGCTGTACAAAATCTTTTGGATATTGCTCTTGTAAAATCTAGTGTTCATACTTTGGGTGGTACTTCTATAGCTCAGAGAAATGGCAAGGTGCTTATTAAGTTCAGACAGAAAAATAGTGTAAATGCTGAAAAGACAATGGCTCTTGTGGCTGAAAGCAAAGGTAAAATTATGGTTACAAGTGCCGGAGGAGATACAACTCTTTCTTATACAATTAAAAATGAAAATAATATTTTAAGTGAAATTAAAGATTTAGTAAAACAGATTATGTAATAAAACAGCCGATACTGAAAAGGGTATCGGCTGTTTTGAAATAAATATAAGAGAAAGGAAAACACAAAATAAATAAAAGAAAAAATTATAAAAAATACCAAGGAGTATACAACACCTTTCTCTTACTGTAGTTATAATATACCATATATAAAGTCCAATAAATAGGACTTTAATAACAGAAATAAAAAATATTAAATAATCTAAAAAAGTCGATGTTCAAAAAGACATCGACTTCTTTAGATATAAGAGAAAGGAAGTGTAAATAATAAAAAATATAACTAATGTAAAATCTATATGAAAAATAATGAAGTACTATTATGAATTAAAAAACAACTAAAAACTCAAGGAGTATTTAGGTCCTTTCTCTTACTGTAGTTATAATACCACATACAAAGTCCGATAAATGGGATTTTAACAATAAAAATAAAAAAATTTGAAAGTTATTAAACAAAAAAATAGCCGATACTGAAAGGGTATCGGCTATTTTAGAAGGCGTAAGAGAAAGGGAAAACAAAATAAATAAATTAACTATAACTATAAAAAATTTTGTGTAAAGTTACACAAGAAAGGATAAAACATATTACAAACAAAAAATAAATAAAATACAAAGGAGTAATTATTACCTTTCTCTTACTGTAATTACAATATACCACATATAAAGTCCTATAAATGGGATTTTATCAATGGAAACTTAAAATTTATATAGTTTTTTCATATTAAACCTCCTAAAAATAAAAAAAGACAACAAATGTACTTGTCCGTCTGACATTGGACAAGTGACATTTATTGTCTTCTATAATCAATTATTTATTTTTTTAAAACAAAATGTTGTCAATATATTATTTTAAAATTGTAAGCATATTATTTACAATATTACCAGCTGTTTTTGCAGATTCTCTAAAGAACTGTTCGTAATCAACATTTCCGTCGCCATCTGCTGTATCAGACATTACTCTTAAAATAACAAAAGGAATTTTGTTTAAGTAGCAAGCCTGAGCAATAGCTGCACCTTCCATTTCGCAACAAAGAGGGTTGAAAAGAGTCTGTATTCTATGCTTTGAATCTAAATCAGCAATAAATTGGTCTCCGCTGGCAATACGGCCTATATTAGGAACTAAACCTAATTCCTCAACAGCATCTGTAGCAGCATCAATAAGGTTAATATCAGCAGCAAAAATGCTTGTATCCATTCTTGAAATATAACCAGGTTCATCGCCTAAAGCACTTGTATCAAAGTCGTGCTGAATAGCATCAGAGGAAATAACAATATCGCCAACCTTGAGAGTACGGTCAATAGCACCAGCTACGCCTACATTTATAACAGAGTCTACAGCAAAAATATCAATTAAAACCTGTGCACAAAGGGCAGCATTTACCTTTCCTATACCTGAACGCACAAGAACGATATTGTGAGATGAACCCTCAACACTACCTACGAAGAAATCACAGCCAATTACATTTCTTGTAGTTACTACATTCATGGATTCCTTGAGGAGAGTAACCTCTTCTTCCATTGCTCCTATAATACCGATTGTCATACAATACCTCCTTATTCTACAGTAACGCTCTTAGCAAGGTTTCTAGGCTTATCTACATCATTACCTAAATCTCTTGCCATATAGTAAGCGAATAACTGCTGTGGAATATTAGCAAGTAAAGATGTAAGCATCCAATGAGTTCTTGGAATATAGATTACATCATCGGCGTATTTTTCAATTTCAGTATTACCAGACATAGCAATAGCAAGAACCTTAGCACCTCTTGCCTTAACTTCACGAATGTTACTTACAGTCTTTTCAAATAAATCTTCCTGAGTAACAATACCTACAACAAGTGTAGAATCTTCAATAAGGGCAATAGGACCATGCTTTAATTCGCCGGCTGCATATGGTTCACTGTGTAAGTATGCAATTTCCTTAAGCTTAAGAGAACCTTCCATACCTACAATGTAGTCAAGACCTCTACCGATATAGAATACATTCTTTGAGTGAATATATTTCTGTGTAAATTTTTCTATTGCAGGAGCAGCCTTTGTAAGAATATTGTTTACTAAAGAAGGTAATTCTTCAAGGGCAGCCTTAATTTCAGCAAATTCTTCTGGAGAAATCTTGTTAAGTTCCTGAGCAATATGGAGAGTGAGAAGATACATAGCTACAACCTGTGCACTAAATGCCTTTGTAGAGGCAACGGCAATTTCAGGACCGGCGAGAGTATAGAGAACGTCATCAGCTTCTCTTGCAATAGAGCTACCAACAGCATTAACAACGCCTAAAACTCTTGCACCCTTAGACTGAGCAAGTCGCATAGCAGCTAAAGTATCAGCTGTTTCACCAGACTGAGAAACTACAATCATAAGTGTATGCTCATCAATAAGTGGGTCTTTGTATCTAAATTCACTTGCAACTTCTGAATTAACCGGTATTCTGGCAATTCTTTCAATAAGGAATTTACCTACCTGACCGGCATAGAACGCTGTACCACAAGCTACAATATAAATTCTGTTAATGTTTTCAAGTTCTTTTTTACCAAGTTTGATACCATCAAGCTTAATGCTCTTACCGTCATCACTAAAACGGCTTGAAATATTATCCTTTACAACCTTAGGCTGTTCGTAAATTTCCTTGAGCATAAAGTGGTCATAACCATTCTTTTCAGCTGCTTCAATATCCCAGTTGTATGTAAATACTTCTTTCTTAACAGGTTCTTTTTTGTCGTTTAAGATTTCAATAGAGTCTGCCTTAATAATAGCAACTTCCTTGTCATCAAGAAGGTATACATTCTTAGTATAATTTAAAATAGCCGGCATATCAGAGGCAATAAAGTTTTCGCCTTCGCCAATACCTACAACAAGTGGACTATCCTTTCTTGCTGCAATAAGTGTGTCAGGAAAATCCTTACAAACAATACCAAGGGCATAAGAACCTTCAATTCTGTCAAGCACCTTGAATACTGCGTCAAGGAGGTCCATACCTTCGTTATAGTAGCTATCAATAAGATGAACTACAGTTTCTGTATCTGTTTCAGACTTGAACTTGTAACCCTTAGCTTCAAGTTCTTCCTTAAATTCCATATAGTTTTCAATGATACCATTGTGAACTACAGCAAACTTACTGTCGTTACTAGAGTGAGGGTGAGCATTAACATCAGATGGAGCACCATGAGTTGCCCATCTTGTGTGACCAATGCCTAAGTGACCCTGAATAGGAGAAGTAAGGAGAAGATTTTGTAAATTCTCAATACGACCCTTAGTTTTACGCACATTTATAGTATCAGTTTCTTCGTTAAGTACAGCAACGCCAGCAGAGTCATAGCCTCTGTACTCAAGCTTTGATAAACCACTTAAAAGTACAGGTACAGCATCTCTGTGACCTATGTAACCAACTACACCACACATTTTAAATCCTCCTTCGGCTTAACTTAATAAACCTTCAATAAGTCTTGCAAGTCTTTCGGCCTCTTCTTTGAGGACAGACTGGTCACGACCTTCAATCATAACTCTAACAATTGGTTCAGTACCAGAAGGGCGAATAAGAACTCTACCTTCTCCACTAAACTTGCTTTCTAACTTTTCAATTTCTGCCTTAATAGTTTCATTTGAAAGGTATTCCTTTTTACGCTTGTTGTCAACTCTTGCATTTACAAGTACCTGAGGGAATACTTCCATAATCTTCTTTGCTTCTTCAAGTGTCTGGTTCTGCTTTTTGAGAGTAGTAAGAAGCTGAATAGCTGTTAATGTACCATCACCTGTAGTGTTGTAGTCAAAGAAAATAATATGACCTGACTGTTCACCACCGAAACAATCGCCATTTTCTAATATGTGTTCAAGAACATAACGGTCGCCAACCTTAGTTCTTTCAACCTTAATGCCGTTTTCACGACCCATTTTGAAAAGACCCATATTACTCATAACTGTAGCAACAATAGTGTTGTTCTTAAGTTTGCCGTTGTCCTTCATATGCTTAGCACAAATAGCCATAACAACGTCACCGTCAACCATATTACCATTGCCGTCACAAGCAAGACATCTGTCGCCGTCACCGTCAAAGGCAATACCAAGCTGAATATCGTCATTTTCCTTTACAAACTGGCATAAATCTTCCATATGAGTTGAACCACAGTTAAGGTTAATGTTAGTACCGTCTGGTTCTCTATGTATAGCTACAACTTCAGCACCAAGTCTTTCAAGAGCCATAGGAGCTGCCTTGTATGTAGCACCGTTTGCACAGTCAATAGCAAGTTTAATGCCATCAAGTTTAATATCAGTTGAAGAAACGAGGAAGTCTACATAATCGTCAATAGCTTCTTCCCCAAGAGTCTTAGCTCCAACCTTGTCGCCATAAGGGCGAGGAATTTCTTCCCACTTATCTGTCATATAAGTTTCAATTTCGTTTTCGATTTCATCTCTAAGCTTAAAGCCCTGAGAATTAAAGAATTTAATACCATTATCCTGAACCGGATTGTGAGATGCACTAATAACAACACCAGCGTCAGCATTATACTTTCTTACGAGATAAGCTACAGCAGGAGTTGGAACAATACCAAGACTTACTGCGTGAGCACCTACAGAACATATACCTGCAATTAAAGCTGATTCAAGCATATCTCCAGAAATACGAGTATCCATACCTACGATTATTTTAGCAGTGTGATTAGTATGCTTAGTTAAAACATACGCACCGGCTCTTCCTAGCTTATACACCAATTCTGGAGTAAGCTCAACATTGGCAACGCCTCTTACGCCGTCTGTACCAAAATAATTACCCATTATAGTTTCCTCCTAAAGAATATAAATCTTTCTACATTATAACACCTATACCTAAAAAGCACAACCCTTTTAATTGTAAGGAAAATTCAGCCAAAACCTAATTTTTATTAGTGTTTTTAGCCTTAAAACCTTTGTAAATTTCATATGCTCCTACAATGAGGAGAAAAACAGAAAAACACTTCCTAAGTATAGTATCGTCTAGTTTTAAAGCACATAATGTGCCTATTATTGTGCCTATTATACCAAAAACTATTAAAAGCCACAAGTTATTTTTTTCTATTTGTTTATTTTTGACGTGAATTGTAAGGGCTGTAATGGCCGTAGGTATAAAATAAATTAAATTTACTGCCTGTGCTGTTTTTTGGTCAAAATCTAAAAATATTGTCATTATTGGTATAAGTATTGTGCCACCACCAATACCCATTCCACCTATTATTCCTGATAAAAAACCGGTTATTATTAACGCCATAATAGTGATTTCACTCCTGCTATAATCATTATTCCACCAAAAATGTAGTGTAGATATTTGACAGATATTTTGTTTAACAATTTTGCTCCAGTCAATCCACCGGCTATGCCACCAATGGAAACAAGTCCTAAGGTTTTAAGGTCTACGTGAAGCTTATAGTAATACAAAAAGGCACTTATAACAGTCAGAGGCAGTATAATAGCTATGGCTGTTGCGTGGGCTTTGTGAGGTTCTGTTTTCATAAATTTTTCAAGACAGGGAACAACAACAGTACCACCACCGGAGCCTAAAAAGCCATTGGCAATACCTGTTATTATACCTATAATGCAGGGTAAAATTTTATTTTTCATATTTTTCTCCTTTTTATTTGTTATAACCTAGTATAACCAGTAAAATAGGCAATATGCTCACTTGTAAAAAAGGCTGTTTTGTGATACTATAAAATAGATTAATTATGGAGGTTTTAGGCTATGGAATGGAAAGAAGTAAAAATATATACAACTACAGAAGGTATTGAGCCAGTAAGTGCTATGCTTTTAGAAACTGGTGTAACTGGTATTCAGGTAGAAGATGACAGAGAATTAAAGGAATATCTCAACACAAGTAGCGAATTTTGGGACTATGTAGACGAAGAACTTTTAAACAAACCTATTGGAGAAACTAAGGTTACAGTTTATGTAAGTGAAAATCCTTATGGCCACGAAATATTTTTAAATATTAAAGCCGGTGTTGAAAGATTAAAGTCAATGGATATTGGTCTTGATTTAGGTAGACTTGCTATTGAAACAAAGAGCAACTTAGATGACCAGGAATGGCTCAACAAGTGGAAAGAATTTTATAAGCCTTTCTGTGTAGGTAACAGAATTTTTGTAAAGCCTGTTTGGGAAGATATGGAAGCTCCGGACGGCAGAGTTACATTTAAA
Organism: uncultured Eubacterium sp.; assembly: GCA_900545305.1. Classification (GTDB taxonomy): domain Bacteria; phylum Bacillota; class Clostridia; order Lachnospirales; family CAG-274; genus CAG-274. Next base: position 3,752 of record UQYD01000019.1, on the reverse strand, counting down.
ATTAACCCTGGCCACGTTTTTGGTACAGGTCTTCATCAGACTACACAGCTTTGTATGTTACAGCTTGAAAAGTACATTGATGAAAATTCAGTTGTAGCCGATTTAGGTTGTGGTAGTGGTATTCTTTCTGTTGTAGCACTTTTACTTGGTGCAAAAAGTGCCTTTGCTGTTGATATTGACGCAAATGCTATTAAAACAGCTTATGAAAATGCTGACCTTAGTGGTGTAGACAAGAGCAAATACTATGTTACAAGTGGTAACGTAATTGATGATAAGGCTTTACAGGACGAAATTGGCTATGACAAGTACGATGTTGTTGTAGCAAATATTATTGCTGATGTTATTTGTGCTATTAGTCCGGTTGTTCCAAAACAGCTTAAAAAAGGTGGCGTATTTATTGCATCAGGTATTATTAAGGATAGAATTGATGATGTTTACAAGGCACTTGCTGAAGTTGGTTTAAAGGTTATAGATACTTCTATAAAGGATGAATGGGTATCTATTACATCAATTAAGGAGTGATACTGTGCCTAAGTTTTTTGTAAACAAAAATAACATTTCTGACCATATAGTAACTCTTGACGGAGATAATGCAAGACATATTGCAATGGTTCTTCGTGGCAAAGTTGGTGACGAAATAACAGTAGGTGACGGAGAGGGTAGAGATTATACCTGCAAACTTACTGAAATAGATAAAAAGTGCGTAACAGCAGAAATTACAGATATTTTTACTAATGACAATGAGCCAAAAGTGAAGATAACTTTATTTCAGGGACTTCCAAAGGCTGACAAAATGGAGCTTGTAATACAGAAGTGTATTGAAATAGGTGTTGATTCTATTGTTCCGGTAAAAACTGAACATACAGTTGTAAAATTAGACGGCAAAGAGGAAAAGAAAATTGCTCGTTGGAACAAAATAGCAGAGTCAGCAGCAAAACAATGTGGCAGAGGTAAAATACCTGTTGTTGAAAATGTTATGACTTTTAAGCAGGCTGTTGAAAAAGCAAAAAGCCTTGATATGGCAATAATTCCTTACGAAAAGGAAGAAAAAAATACACTTAAAGCTGTTACAAAGGAATTTAAAGGTACTTCTATAGGTGTTTTCATTGGACCGGAAGGTGGTTTTTCAAATGACGAAATTGCTCTTGCCGGAGAAAATGGCATAACTTCTGTTACACTTGGAAAGAGAATATTGAGAACAGAAACTGCCGGTCTTGTAACATCAGTTATTTTGCTTTACGAATTGGAGGAATAAAAGTGATTTACTTTGACAATGGTTCAACAACTAAAATAAGTGAGCCTGTCTATGAAAAATTATGTGATTTTTTGAAAAATAATTTTGCAAATCCGTCATCACTTCACAGCATAGGTTTTGAAGCAGAAAAGGAATTAATAGAAGCCAGAAAGAAAGTAGCAAATGCCCTTAATGTTACTCCGGATGAAATTTATTTTACAAGTGGTGGAACAGAGGCAAACAATACGGCTGTTTTAGGTATTGCTGAGGCATACAAAAAGAGAGGTAATAAGGTTATTACTTCAAATATTGAACATCCGTCTGTAGCTGACAGTTTTAAGGAGTTGGAGGCAAGAGGTTTTGAGGTTGTTACACTTAATGCTGATGAAAAGGGCTATATTAATCTTGAAGAATTGGAAAGAGAAGTAGATGAAAATACAATTCTTGTTAGTATAATGTATGTAAACAATGAAGTTGGTACTGTTCAGCCTATAGAAAAAATGGCAGAAATTATAAAGAGTAAAAATAAAAACTGTATTTTCCATACAGACTGTGTACAGGCTTTTGGCAAGCACCCTATAAATGGCAAGCATTTTGATGCCATTTCTGTAAGTGGTCATAAAATACATTGTCCAAAGGGAGTAGGTGTTTTATATCTCAGAAAAGGTGTAAGAGCTAAAAATCTCCACTTTGGTGGTGGTCAGGAAAAGGGCTTCAGACCGGGTACAGAAAATACAGGCTCTATTGTGGCTATGGGTCTTGGTGCTGAAATAGCTAAAAGAGATTTGGAAAAGAATTTTGAAAAAGTTAAGGCTGTTAAAGAAAAGTTGATGACTATTTGCGATATTTTGCCAGATGTTTATGTAAATGGCGATAGTGAAAATGGCAGTCCTTATATATTGAATTTAAGTTTTGAAGGAGTAAAGGGAGAAGTTCTCTTACACGCTCTTGAAAATTATGAAATATATGTAGCGACAGGTTCAGCTTGTTCAAGCAGGGCTAAGGAAAAGAAGAAAATAGTTGATTACTTAATTGACGGCAGAGGTTCTAGTACAGTTCGTTTTAGCTTTGATTGTGAAAACACAGTTGAAGAAGCTGAAAAGGCAATTGAGGTTTTAAAGGAACAAGTTCCTATGCTTAGAATGTTCCAGCCAAGATAAAGGAGAAATTATGAAAAAGGTACTTTTGGTCAAGTATGGCGAAATTGCTATGCGTGGCAAAAATAGATATTTAGTAGAAAACAGACTTATAACTACTATTATAAACAGACTTAAAGACTACGAAGGCTACAAGGTTTATAAGGAGCAGGGTAGAATACTTGTTCTTAATGAAATCACTGATGTAGACTATGACACAGTAGTTCCTCTTGTAGTGAATATATTAGGTGTTACAGCAGTATGCCCTTGTTGGGAAGTAGATGACCAGTCTATTGAAAATTTAAGAGAAGTTGCTTTACAGCAGTTTAAGGAAAGCTATCCTAATGGTGGAGTTTCTTTCAAGGTTGTAACAAAGCGTTCTGACAAGAGATACCCTATGACAGGTAATGAAGTAAGTGCAGAAGTTGGTGGCTACATTCTCAACAATATGCCAAACCTTACTGTTGATGTTCACGAACCGGAAGTTAAGTTAATGGTAGAGTTAAGAAACAATGCCTATATTTATAGTAAACTTATTTATGGTTTTGGTGGCTTGCCATATGGTGCATCAGGCAGAGCTACTGTACTTATGTCAGGTGGTATAGATAGTCCTGTTGCAGCATTCCTTACAGCTAAGAGAGGGGTAGAAGTGGAGGCTGTTTACTTTGACTCTCCACCTTATACATCAGAAAGAGCAAAGCAGAAGGTTTTAGATTTAGCAGAAAGAGTGGCAGTATTTACAGGTAGTTTCAAGCTCTATGTTGTACCATTTACTAAAACTCAGCTTACAATTTACCAAAATACTCCACCGGAAAAAATGACTATACTTTTAAAGAGAGCAATGCTTAAGGCTGCAAGACTTGTAGCAGAGAAAAATAAGAGTATGGCACTTGTAACAGGGGATAGTATTGGTCAGGTTGCAAGTCAGACTATGCACGCAATAAATGCTATTGATTCAGCTGTAATAGATATGCCTGTTCTTCGTCCTCTTTGTGCTATGGATAAACAGGAAATAGTAGATTGGGCAAGAAAAATAGGTACTTTCGATATTTCAATAAGACCGTATGAAGATTGTTGTACAGTTTTCGTAGCAAAACATCCGGAAACCAAGCCTAAAAAATCTATAATAGAAAATATAGAAAGAAAAATTGAAGGTCTTGATGAACTTATCGAACAGGCTGTAGAAGAAAGTAAAATATACGAATTTTAATAACAAGGCATATTCCGAAAGGGGTATGCCTTTTAGTTGCTAAAAAGCTAAATTTAGAAAATAATTTGTGATTTTTGACAAATGTGATTACATATTTTTTCAGATTATCAAAGGAAAGTTGTTAAGAAAACCTTGGTTTTCTTAAACTAATTCCACAGGTCGAGCTTTGCCC